>JAICXU010000449.1 GCA_025934595.1 Polyangiaceae bacterium
TCACCATAACTCGCACCCGAAACGGTCAATACACGGCTGTCGCGGCTGACGAAACGACTCCGCTTGAACCGGGCGACATCGTCGAGATTCAACTCCGCCTGACGCACGGGGAACCGTCCGTATCTGCGGCGGAACCTCGGCGCGATTCGGGTGGGCGACTGTCGGCCGACCGAGAAGCGGCCTTGGCCGCGGCACAGTCGCGCTGAGCACCGGCCGTCCCGTCACGCTCACGCCACGTGCCTGGAGGCGATTGTGGGCAAAGAATCATCTTCCGTCAGCCACGCTCTGGACCGCACAGAGGTGCGCTCATGGAATGATCGCTATCTTTTATTTTTGCTTGGCGTCCTCGCCGGCTACGCCCTGATGGGCAAGGGTTTCGCCTATCTTGGCGCGCCACCGATTTTTATCGGCGAGGTTGCGCTCCTGCTTGGCACGGTCGTCTTACTCCGAACCGGGTTGTTTTTGAGTTGCTTTACTACGTTTCCCGGCCTCGTCCTTGCAGTGATGATGGCATGGACGTTATTCCGAACCGTTCCTTTTATTCGTCCGTATGGTTTCGACGCGCTGCGCGATAGCGTCATCATCATGTATGGCGTGTTCTCGTATATTGTCATTGGGCTGCTGCTCGAGGACGGGCGGCGGCTCGATCAGATTGTTCAGTACTATGCCCGCTTTCTGAGGTTTTTTGTGCCGGCCGCGCCGATCCTTTTCGGCTTCTGCCAATATCTGAGAGATTGGGTTCCGTACTTGCCTGGGACCCAAGTCGGTATCATCCACCTTGGAGCCGGCGAAGTCCCTGTGCACCTCGCGGGCGCCGCCGTATTTGCGCTCGTAGGCTTCTACCGGCCGACCGCTGTCTGGATAGCGTCCCTTGTCATGGCGGTGCTGATGGCGAGCGCCTTGAATCGTGGCGGCATGCTCGCTTTCGTTATTCCCGTGACTGTCGCCGCCGTCCTTCAGGGACAATTCCGTGCAATCGTCAAAGTCGTTGTCGCAGGACTTTTGATTTTTAGCGCTGCCTACGCTGTCGAGAAGAGCCTGACAGGGGATCAGGTCGTTGCGAGGCAGCAACTGGAACGAAAATTCGAGCCAAGCCAGCTTGTCGAAAATGCCGAGAGCATCTTCGGCGCGTCCGATTTCGGAACGCCCGCCTCGACGAGCACGCTCACGCCAATGGCGGCGAGCGCGGCGGCGCCGTTCGCGACGAGCCCGGCCGCCGCGTGATAGCCGATGGTATCGAGCTTCGCGAACGTGCGCGGCGTCATGCCGATCGCACGCGCGAATTTTTTCGCGCGCGCCTCCGCGATCGCATCCCCTTTCACGTGCACGTGTCCGTGGGCGAGCCGCGGCGGCTTCGCCTTCGACGCGAACGAAATCATCGGATGCATTTGGGCGACGCCCGCGCATGCGTCGCGCAGCGGAGCGAGCTCGTCGGCCGAGAGCGCGCCTGCGACGTGCACGCAAACCGCCTTCTTCGAGAGGTGACCGCTCTTCGCGATTTTTTCTGCGAGCGGGGCAAGGTCGCGATCGCGCACGGCCAAGATCAAAAAATCGCAATTCAACGGCTTTTTCGGCTCGAATTTACGTGCAGAATACAATGTTATCGGCCAGCCGATTTTCTTCGACGCCTTGGCGAGCGAGGCTCCGACTTTCCCGGCGCCGATGATCATGACGCGCATCTTTTTCATTTCGCGCCGTAGAGCTTTTGCGCGCGCACGAACGCGAGAACGGGACGCGGAACGAGACGCGCGAGATCCGTCCAATTCTGGTCGGAGATTTTTTTTCTGACGTCGGTGCTCGAAATGTCGGGCAAGAGCGCCGTAGCGCTCGACGCATCTTCGAATCCCACGCGACCCAGCACGATCGGCGGAGCGATCTTTTGGATTTCGTCGAAGCGATGCCACTTGGAAGACTCGCCGACGAGATCGCCGCCCATCACGAGTCGCATGCGCCATTCGGGATGACGATCGCGGAGATGCTCCAACGTGCGCAGCGTTTTACTTTCGCCGCCGAGATCTTCTTCGACGCGCGAAATCTCGACGCCCGGCAACTGGCCCATCGCGAGCTCGCACATTTTCACGCGCGCATCGAATGGCGCGAGGTCCTTCGCGAAAGGATGCCGAAACGCGGGCACGACGAGCAGTCGATCGACGGGCTCGGTCGCGACGACGAGCGCCGCGGCGAGAACGTGCGCAACATGCGGCGGATTGAAGCTTCCGCCGAAAATCGCGACGTTCACGCGCCTCCCTGCACGCGCATCGCCGTGGCTCGCGGCATCGCGAGCGTCTCCAATTTCGTGAGGGCGCCGGTCATGTCGTAGAGCGAAAGTTGGATCTCGTCGCCCGTGTCGTCGAGCACGCAAATTCCACCTTGCGGGGCGAGCTCGCCCGGCGTGACGAACCAGCGCGTGCCGATTTTTTTCACGAGAGGCGTTTCGCTCTTGCCGTACACGAGAAGATTCGCGGAGAGGATGTCTTCTTGGTCCAGAAGCGCTTTGTCGTGAATGAGCACGGCGACGCGGTCGCCCACCATTTCCATCGTGCGCCAGATTCGTTGCGGCAAGCTCTCGAGCGCGCGCAAACGGAGGCGCGTGCGCTGCGCGGCGACGAATCGATCGATTTCGGGCGGAGTGCCGAGCGCGACGAGAGCGCGCGCGCGTTTCCATGCGCCGCGATCGGTGGGGTCTTCGCCGACGAGGCGCTTGGCCCAGGACGCCACGACGCGTTCGAGCGCGTCGTCCGTTCCGAGATAAATCGCGCGATCGACGTTGGCCTCGTGGATCAAAAAGTCCGCGGCTTGCTCGACGCACGAGTCGTCTGCATGGGCGGGGCGCGGGCCGAGAAAACCGAGACGCATGGCGAGAGGCCAGTGTAAACGAAGAGTGGCATGCGCCGCATCGGAGAACCCGAAAAGCCCATCCGAATGACGTACGACGGCGCGGAAATCGTGGCGAATGATGGCGAGCCGATGGCGGTGTCGCTCCTCGGCGCAGGACATGCGGCCGTCGCACGCAGCCCGAAATTCCACCGTCCGCGCGGTCCTGCGTGCATGCGCGCCGCATGCGACGGTTGCCTCGCGCGCGTCGACGGCGTGCCGAACGTGATGACGTGCCGAACCCCCGCGCGCGATGGAGCCGAGATCGTCACGCAAAACACGCTCGGCACGCGCGACGTCGATCTCTTGCGCGTCACCGATTGGTTCTTCCCGAAAGGAATGAATCATCATGAGCTCTTCGCGGGCGTCGTCGGCGTCGAGCGAATCATGCAGGGCTTCGCCAGGCGCGTGGCCGGTCTCGGGAAGCTGCCTGCGCAGATCGAGCAATCGAGGACGGCGGAACGGCGATCGGTGGACGCGTTCGTCATCGGCTCGGGACCTTCGGGAATGTGCGCAGCGATTGCGCTCGCCGAAAAATCGCGCCGAGTCGAGATCGTCGACGACGCGCTCGAGCTCGGTGGATCGCTCCGCGCGCTCGCGCCGAAGAGCGGCGCGTGGCGCGAAATCGAGGACGATTTTCGGCAAATGGTGAATGCCGGCAAAATTTCTCCTCGCATACGCACGACCGCAGCCGCCATCTACGGCGACGACGTTCTCGTGATCGGTCAACAAGGCGCGGAAGTGATCAGCGCCAAAACGACCGTCATTGCATCCGGCGCGCACGACGGCGTCCTCGCGTTCGAAGGCAACGACGTGCCGGGCGTGATGAGCCTTCGCGCAGCGCTCTTCGTCTTGTCGCGCGGAGTCCTCGTCGGAAAAAAAATCGCGCTCGTATCGCTCTCGGACGACTCGACGTTCGCGGACGCACTCACGGAGCGCGCAGTCGAGCTCGGCATCGACGTTGTGACGAGTCGCGGCCTTCCCGTGAAGGTCCATGGCACGTCGCGCGCTCGCAGCGTGGGGGTGCGCGACGGGAAATCGAGCGATCGAAACGCGCCGAAAGTGAGGAGGCTTTCGTGTGATGCGGTCGTCGTCGATACTCCTCGTGCTCCCGCCTACGAGCTCGCGGAGCAAGCGGGCTCGCGCATCGAGCATCGGCCCGACGGTTTCTTCGTCGTGACCGATCGGGGCAAGATCCGCGACGGTTTCTACGCCGTCGGTGAGGTCGTGGGCACGCGGTTCGACGCGAAGGCAATGCGGGCCGCCGCGCGCCAAATCGCCTGATTTTTACGGCAAA
>JAICXU010001014.1 GCA_025934595.1 Polyangiaceae bacterium
AATTCGGCGGCTACAGCGACGTCGTCGTTTTACCGGAAAAACAAGCCGTTCCGATGCCGGCGAAGATGTCGTTCGAAGAAGGCGCCGCGCTACCCGTCGTCTACGTCACCGCCTACAACATGATGATCTTCACGGGTCATCTCCGCGAGGGCTCGAGCGTGTTCATTCACTCGGCGGCAGGCGGCGTCGGTCTCGCCGCGATCCAAATCGCCAAAACGCACGGCTGCACGATCCTCGGCACGGCGTCCGTGTCGAAGCACGAATTCTTGAAAGAGCAGGGTTGTCATCACCCGCTCGATTCGAACGGCGATTTTTATCGTCAGGCGCGCGACATCGTCGGCGACAAGGGCGTCGATCTCATTTTGGATCCCGTCGGCGGAAAATCGTGGACCGAGGGCTACGACTTGCTCGGGCCGTGCGGTCGTCTCGTCGCATTCGGATTGTCGGCGGCGGCGTCGGGCAACTCACGGAACATTTTCAATGCCCTCTTCCAACTGCTCTCCGTGAAAAAATGGAGCCCGATGACGCTCATGAACGACAACAAAACGGTGAGCGGCACGAACATGGGTCACCTCTTCACACGACCCGATCTCATCGAGCCGCAGCTCACTCGACTCATGCAAATGTACGAGAGTGGCGAGATCAACCCTCACGTCGATCGCACGTTTCCATTCGCGGAGGCGGGAGCCGCGCATCAATACATCCACGATCGCAAGGCGAAGGGAAAAGTGTTGCTCGTTCCCTAGTCCTAGGTTTGCTGCGCAAATACGCTTCAATCCATCGCGGGAGCTTTGGGGGGCTGCAGCTCGTTCGGCGGCAAGCCGATGTTCGGCTCGTTCTCGCCCGGCGGAATGATGCGATTGCCGTTGAGATCGGTGATGTCGACCGTGATCTCGATCGCCACGTTCGCTTGCTCGGTCGTGCGGATGCCGAGATCGAATCCGGTGAGCCCGGGCACGACTCCCGTCGGAACCCAGGGCTGAATGAGCGGATCGGGTTGCGTGGATCGATTCTGCAAATTCATCGCGTGGTTCATCAGCGCGTTGCCGCTCACGTCTTGTCCGAGCGGCGGCTGGCCTGCGTTGATGGCTTCGGCGGTCGCGAGGTCGACCTCCATCTCACGCGTGTCGTCCGCCGTCACGGTGCCTTGCACGCGCGACTTCGCCGGCACGACGAAGTAGCGATCGTAGACGCTGAAATCGGGCGTGCTCTCGTCCTCGCTCACGACTTGAATGCCGGGCTTGTAGCGATCGAACTCGTTCCACGCATCGAGGAGGAGCTCGACGTCGTGCGGCTGGTCGTCGATGTTCGAGAGCGTGAAACGGATCTCGACGCGCTCGTCGGTCGACGTCAAATACGGCGCGTGAGAATAGGGCGCCATCTGTCCGAGCGCGCTCGCCTCCGCGGGAGTCGGCTGGCGAATGGGAAGCTGCACGGGCATCTGCGCTTGATAGAGCGTGAGCTCTTGGTCCGAGTAATACGGCGCCATCGTGCTCGTCATCCCGAGCTCCGTCGGCGCATTGACCTGGTTGTCGTCGGTATTCGCACATCCTCCGCCAAAAATGACGAAGCTGCCGGCGAACACCGCGAGAGCGGACGCTCGGAGCGCGACCCTTCGTATTTTACGGGGGATTTCGACCGCACGCGCGGGGGGTTGTTCCCCGAGGATTCCCGTATTTTTCCCACGAATCATCGAGCTTCGAGCCTCCGCCGCCCAGTGTAGCGATAGGCGTGCCGAAGACTACGTTTTCCGAGTAGCGTGGCTCTCGTGGACGCGCCCGAGGACCAAAACGCGCCGGAGATCGAGCCGCGCGCGGCGGCTCGCGAGGCCACGAAGACCCCGCTTCTCGAAGCAC
>JAICXU010000585.1 GCA_025934595.1 Polyangiaceae bacterium
GACGGCGCGGTGCTCGCGCGTGCGCTCGTCCACGAAGATGCGGTGGCTGCCCTCGTCATCGAGAACGACAGCGGCGAGACGCTCGCCTGTGTGGTGGAGCGACAAGACGTGCGACGTACGTGCCGTGACGTCGCCGGAAAAAATGAAAAAGTCGAAGACGCGGCGATCGCGACACGCGCTGCGGAGCTTCTCCGCGCTCTCGTTCCGGCCGAGCCCCTCGCGTCGAAATCGCCTGAAAAAATGGGGGCGGCATCGACATCGACGACCGAGGCCGTCGTCGAGACGAGCTCGCACGAAGAGGAGCCGAGCGAGCCGGCGGACGCGGGCTTCGAAGCGCGATTCGGTCCCGGCGTCATGCTGGCGAACGGCGCGCCCGCGGAGCTCGCGCTGGGAGCCGGCGGCGATTGGATCGTCGCGTCGCATTTCGCGCTCGGTCTCGACGCGATGGTGCCGCTCGCCGCGGGCACGATCGATCGATGGCAAGGAAGCGCCTCGGTGCGCTCCACGTCGATCGCGGCACGTGCCGATGCGCGTTATGCGACCGGTCATTGGGAGACCGCAGTCGGCGCCGGCGTGGGCCTTTTATGGTTGCAGGTGACCGGGACGTCGCTCCTCGCGTCGCAAGCGATCGACGATTCGTTCGTCGATCCTTTCGCGATGCTTCACGCGGAGCTCTCCGCATTCGTCTCGCGTGCCGCCGCCGTGCGTCTCGACGTGATGGGTGGATACGGATTGAACCGCGCGCCCATCGTCTTCTCGGGACAAGACGTGGCCGAGATCGGACGACCGCTCGCGATGTCGACGTTGTCGCTCGCGATCACGTGGCAGTAGTTTTTTCGAGCCTCGAATCGCGTCGAGCGAAGAAGGTCGGGATCAGTTGCAGGGAGCGGCGCCGCAGTTGATCCCCGGCGACAGCGTCGCGCTCGTGGGCTCGTCTTTCGGACGCGTGAGAATGAACGCGGTGGCTCCCGCGCCGACGGCGACGACACCTACGACGACGGCCCAAAATCCGGGGCTCGAGAAGATCGTCGATTTTTTCTCGCCGCCGTTCCCAGCGCCATTGCCGCTCGCTACCGTCTCCGCGGGAACGGTGACGGTCTTCGGCGTGGTCGGATTTCCCGACTCGAGGACCGCGTTATCTTTGTCGTCGAACGCTTGCACGTAATAATCGAAGCGCGTGGTGCCGGTCGGTGCCTCGGCGATGTCGACGTTCGCGGTGTCGCCCGGCGTGACGGGCTTCGTCTTGAAGGTGCCCGTGCCGCCCCACCGATAGCCGACCTCCGCGCGCTTCACGATGTGCGAAGGATCGCGCACCGTGACCTTCAGCGATCCCGCTGCCTTCGCATGCACGGTTGCCGTGGCGTCGATGCCGGGCTTCACCGGCTGGCCGCGCCAAAATCCGCGCGCTTCGTAGAACGGCGTCGTGACCTTCGGTCCGAGATTTTGGTCCGCCTGATAATCCGGCTCGTACGTGAGGAGCATCACGAACGCATCGCGCGCGGCGTCGTCGTGATCGAGGATCGCGTGCGTGACTCCGATGATGCGGTACGCGCGTACGAGCTCGGCATGCGTGAGGCCGTGCTGCTTGACGACGGATTGCGCGGTCTTGTTCGCGGCTTCGTAATCGAGGTTCGCGTACGCCTGCTCGGCCTTCTCGAGGTCTTCTTTCGGCCCCGCATAGGCCGCGCGGTCGACCGCGAAAAACAGGACGAGGACGGTGAGAAAAAAGCAGATTCGCCGCCAGGCGGCCGTCGAGCCCTTCCTGAACCAGTTGAACCTGACGCTACGCAAAGTCATCGATCTCGGAGCATATCGCCGGGAGGGCCGGCGTGGTGTAATTTGAAGCTACGATGAGGCTTCGACTGACCGGCGCACACGCCGCCGTTTTCGCGTGCCTTGCAGCTGCCGCGTCTTGCTTTCCCGATCCGCCGCCGGACGAGGGCCTCGCCGATGGCGGCATCTTCCTGTCGGAGGGCGGCCCCAGCACGCCGGACGCGAATGCCAACGGGCTCGTCGTCTCCGCCGCGTCGATCGATTTCGGTCTCGCGGAGTGCGGAGGCCAAGCGCCGCTGCATCAAAAGATCACGTTGACGAACGCGAGCAGCAGCGAGATCTCGTACGCGGCCGCATCGTCTGGACCTCAGTTCCAGCTCGTGTCGCCGGCCACCGGAAAAATCGCGGCGGGCGCGAGCTTCGATCTCGAGCTGTCCGCATCGGCGGTGTCCGCGTTCGCGAGCGCGGGCGGTCTCCTCGAAGGCGCGCTGGAGATCGTCACCGATGCGCCGGGACAAAAATTGTTCGTCGTCGATTTGCGCGAGACGGCCGAGGGCGCGTCGCTCGTGATGATCCCGTCGACGGTCGACTTCGGCCGCGTCGATCAGGGCACCACCCAAGCGATCGACGTCGGCTTCCGCAACAACGGCAACGAGCCGCTGCAAATTGCGTTCGCCGCGTCGGATCTGAATCCGGTCTTCACGTTCGACGCTCCCGACGCCGGCTCCCTCACGGTCGCGGGAAATTCCACCGTCAGCGTGCACGCGACGTATGCGCCCAACGCTGCCACCTTCTTGGAAGGTGGCGACTTCGGATCGATTGGATTCACGACGACCGGCGTGATTTGCGGTGGGGGCGATCTTCCCGCTTCGATCTCGCTGCGCGGCGGCGGAACCTTCCAGGATTCTCCGAGCGTCACGCCGGGCATCGTCTCGTTCGACGTGGGCGGCACGGGTTTCGTTCCGTGCGGGCAGAGCGCAGGCTCTGCAAAAACGGTCACGGTCTCGAACCCCGCGGCCGCCGCGTATCCCGATCTGCAAATCATCTCGACGATCGTGACCGGACCTTTCAGCGTGAGCCCGAGCATCGACACGAGCGACGGCGGAGCAGGTCTTCCCGTCGCGCAAGGCAGCAGCCAGGCGCTGACGATCACGGCGCTCCCCGTGAATGCTCCCGCGTCGACATCGCCCGAGGGATTGTCGGGCACGCTCGAAATCATGTTGAGCAACGAAGACGACGTCACCGTGCAGCTCTCGGAGACGGCGCAAGGCGCGGTCTTCGCCTTCAATCCATCCACGTCGATCGATTTCGGAGCCGCGTCCATCGACACACTCGCGACGCAGCTCCTCGGCATCACGAACAGCGGAAATGCGCCCGGGAGCGTGACCCTCGGTATCACCGGATCGCCTTATTTTACCGCGTTTCCGAGCGCCCAGTTCTCCGTGAACACGCCAGGGACGCAAGCGACGGTCGCATTCTTACCCGTCACCTCGGGTGCACAAGCGGCGACGCTCACGATGACGACCTCCGGTGCGGTCTGCGGCTTGCCGCTGCCCGCGTCGATCACGCTGACGGGCAACGGCGTTCTTCCCGTCGATTCGGGAAGCGACTCCGGCGGCGTCACCGACA
>JAICXU010000764.1 GCA_025934595.1 Polyangiaceae bacterium
CTTCGGAAGCGTGCCGGCAGGGAGCGCGACGACGTCGTCGAGCGTGATGCCGACGCCTTCTTGCACTGCGCGTCGAATCGCGACTTGGATCGGACTGGCGCCTTCGGGGCCGACGCCCGCGCTCGCATCGAGCTCGAACGCGAGCACGACCTTTTCGCGATCGCTTTCGCTCGCGTTGCCTTGCGCCCCGAACGCGATGACGTTGCCCTTGCGAACGCCGGCAATCTGCGACGCCTCCCACTCCATGTCTTGCGGGTAGTAGTTGCGGCCGTTGACGATGACGACCTCTTTCGATCGGCCGCAAATGTAGACGTCGCCGTCGTGTACGAAGCCGAGATCTCCGGTGCGGAGGAACGTGCCCGCGAACGCTTCCTGCGTTTTTTCCGAGTCTTCCCAATATCCACGCATGACGCTCGGGCCCGAGATGCGAATCTCGCCGACGACGTCCTCGCCGAGCGGCTTCTGGCTCGAGGCATCTTCCGGCGCGAAAATTTTCAGATCGTGTCCGGAGAATGGTCGACCGCAGGACACCAAACGCACGGCATTTTCAGCGGTTTCGTCGACGGGCTTCGCGCGCCCCTCGGTCCAGAGAACGGGGCCGTCGACCGGCAACGTGCGCGCGCCGCGATCGAGACCGCCGAATGCGATCGCGAGCGAAGACTCCGCCATGCCGTACGAAGGGACGAATGCTTCTTTTCGGAAGCCGACCTTCGCGAACGTCGAGGCGAAGGACTCCACCGTCTCCGGGCGAATCGGCTCCGCGCCTACGCCGGCCACGCGCCACGAAGAGAGATCGATGCCTTCGAGATCGGCGTCCTTGATCCGCTTCATGCACAGCGCGTAGGCGAAGTTCGGCGCGTACGCGATCGATCCTTTGTGACGCGAGATGGTCTGGAACCACGACACGGGCCGCTTCAAGAAGAGGAGCGACGGCAGGAACACCATCGGGATTTGGTAATAGACGGGCGCGATCACGAAGCCGATGAGGCCCATGTCGTGGAAGAGCGGCAGCCACGAGATGCCGACGTCCTCGCCGCGGCGAACCTGCAATCCTTCTTTCATGATCGCGCGGATGTTCACGGCGAGGCTCGCGTGCGTGAGCGTCACGCCTTTCGGGCGCGACGTGGATCCGCTCGTGAACTGCAAGAACGCGACGTCGTCCATGCCGATTTTTTCCGGCTTCAAGGGCTCCATCGATTCGCGGATTGCTTCGACGGCGACGACTTGCTCGAGCGCGGGACACGACGCTTGGACGACGCCGAGGAGGCGCTTGATCTTCGAGGTCGTGACGAGAATTTTCGCGCCGCACTTTTCGACGATGTGCCGCGTGTTGTCCAAATAAGCTTGTAAGCCGCCGATTCCGAGCGGCGGGTAGATCGGTACGGGGATGATGCCCGCGCGGATCGCGCCGAAGAAACACAGAATGAAGTCTTCGTTCGTCGGCAAAATGAGCGCGACGCGGTCACCTTTTTTCAGACCGAACGCTTGGAGCGCACCCCCGTAACGCGCGCTCGATCGCTCGATGGCGGTGAACGAAAAAGATGCCTCGGCGGAGTTTTCGGTGCCGGGCGTACCTGGAACTCCGGCCTCGGGCACGAAGCGAAAGCCGCCGGAGGGCGAGACCTTGGCGGCGGTCTCGACCGCCTCGGCGATGGTGACGAGCTCGTTCATCGAGCGCGTGTCTATCATTCTGCGCGCGACAAAAAAACCCTTCGAGAGCCTATTTCAGCCTATTCGCGAGGCGCGTCGGCCAGTCTCGCGCGCATTCTTTCGGCGACGACGCGCTCGGTCCCGCGCATTTCGCGGCGTCCACGTTCGGGCCGAGCATCAAATATTCGCCGCGCGACAGAAAGGGATACGAGGTCCGCCACTGTCCCTCGATGACTTTCAAATCGTCCTCGACCTCTTCGCGTTCGCCAGCGGCGACGAGCGACTGCAATTGCTCGAGAATTTCCTGCCTTTTCTCGGGATCGTCGGTCAAGGCGTAGCCGCGACGCAGCTCACGGATAGCGGCGTCCCGCTGGCCGAAACGATGGAGAGTCGAGGCCACGTCGATCGATCGATCGGACGAAGCGCCGAGCTCGACGGCGTGCGCGATCGCGATGGCGCCGTCGTGTCGCCACTGGTCGCGCTCCGCGTCGCTCGATAACCAGCTCGGACCGAGGTACGCGATGAACTCGCCGTAATCGAGCCACACGTGCCAGTCGTCGGGCCGCTCCCGCGTACCTTGTTCGAGATACGCGCGGGCCTTTCGCGCATCGGCCTCGTATCCGCGCGGCGGCCGATAAATCAGCAGCGTCGGCACGTAATGGTAGAGCGGCGCATAGTCCTTCTCGAGCGCGAAGATCGCGTCGATGTAGTTGTCGAGATCCGAAAATTCGCGATGCTCGGCCCAGTGCATGCCGTATTCGACGAGCAGCTTCGCCCAAAGCTGATCGACGGCGCCCGCGTGATAGCCGAGCGTCATCGCTTTGAGCTCGCGCGGAGGCGGGAGCGCATACACGTCCTCGCGTGCCTTCACTTCGTGCACGGTGAACGCGAGACGCGGCTGCATGCGCGCGACGCCGATC
>JAICXU010001047.1 GCA_025934595.1 Polyangiaceae bacterium
AATTTCGAGCGTGCGCACGCGATCGGTGCCGGCCCGGGAGACTTGATCGTGGAGGTCGCGCATCGAGAGCGTCGTCGATCGCAGCGCCGCCACTTGGCCGATCATGAACATGCCCTCGGCGCGCTGCGTTTCTTCGCTGACGGCGACAAGCTCGCTGCCCTCGCGCGTGAGGCCCTTCGAAGCGACGCGAAGCCGTCCGAGATTGAGCTGCTCGAGCGCTTCCCATTTGTCCCGCGATGTGACGTTCGCGCGATCGAGGCGATCGCGCTCTTCTTCGAACGCGCGCGCGTAGTCGGTGTCGGCGCAGCGCGTGGAATGGCCAGGCGCAGTTTCGAGGAGCACGGTGCGCTCGCAGCTCGCAGCCGCATCTTGGAACGCGCTTCCAATCGCGCCCGTTTCGACGGCTTCGCGCGTGAAGAGATAGGCCGTTCCCATGAGGACGCCCACCTTCGCGCCGCGCGCCGCGAGAGGCGCCGCGATCGCGGACACCATCGCCGCCGACGTCGCGTCGTGGATGCCGCCCGCGAAGAGCACGGAGACGTCGCGCAAATCTTCTTCCTTCAAGAGACGCGCGACGCAGAGCTCCCACAAGACGAAGCTCGAACGCGGACCGACGTGACCTCCGCACTCTTGCCCTTCGAACACGAATTTCTTCGCGCCTTCTTTCAAGAAGAGATCGAGCAAGCCTTGCGACGGCACGTGAAGGTACGTCGAGATGCCGAGCGCTTCGAGCGGCGCAGCCTGCGAGGGGCGACCACCGGCGATCAGCGCGACGGGCGGGCGGATTTCGCAAATGAGATCGAGTTGCGTTTTGCGAATTTCAGGCGGCAAAAAGCCCAGAATCCCGACGCCCCACGTGCGATCGGCGAGGAGCGATTTCGTCTCTTCGAGGAGGGCACGCGCCTCGCGCTCTTGCATGAGCGACAGCGCGACGAACGGGAGCGCGCCTGCTCGCGAAACGGCAGCCGCGAAGGCGGCGCGATCGCTTACGCGTGTCATCGGTCCTTGCGCGATCGGAAATTCGATCCCGTGGGCGGCTGCGAGCGCGGCTTTCGGTGCGAGTGGCGCGAGCGCGCGCGCTTGACGAAGATGCGCGGAGATCGCGGCGTGCATTCCGCGAAGGACGCCGCGTGCATTTCGGAATTTTTCAGCGAACGTCTTTGCGAACGCCGCGTCTTGTCCGACCGCGAGGAGCTCCTTCGAGAGATCGCTTGCTCCGATTTTCGACGCGACGAGCTCGGCGTCCGACTCGCGCGGAAGCGTGAAAATTCCGGGGCGCGAAAGGACGCGATGTCCGCCGATCTTCACCGTCTCGCTTCCATCCATCGCAAGGACGACGTCTTGGATCGATTTCGCCGTCGATGATTCCGCGATCAGCGCGAGCTGGCTGTCGAGCACGACGCCGCTCGCCCCCGCGGCGATGCATGCGGCAGCCGAGCGCGGGCCGACTCCGCCTTGCGCCCAAATCGGTAGCTCGACGTCCTGCACGAGATGCTCGAGGAGATGCTGAAGGAGAACGAACGACGTTTCTTCACCGACGCGTCCGCCCGCTTCGCTTCCTTTCGCGATGATGCCGTGCGCGCCGAACGATGCCGCGCGCTCCGCTTCTTCGATCGAGCGAGCTTCGGCGAGCCACGTGTGCTCGCATCCGCGGAGCATTTCCATCGCGTCGGCGTCACCGGCGTCGATCACGATCACCCGAATTTCTTCGGGTAGATCTCCGTCGATCCACTCTGCGAGCCACGCGAGCGCGAAGTCGG
>JAICXU010000942.1 GCA_025934595.1 Polyangiaceae bacterium
ACCCACGGCTTCACGCTCGAAGAATGGCCCGACTCCGTTCGCGAGAGGCTCTGGTCGTGACGCGCGCATCCGTGTGGAACCTCGTTCCGAAAGTGTACGAGCCCCACATGCTCCATGCGGAGGCGCGCGCATGGGTAGAGAAGAATTGTTATGTCGACATTTGGATCGAGCTTTTGCACGCCCATCACCTCGATCCCATGGCGATGTTGGGGTTTACGGTCAGACACGATTTTTTGGATGACCAGTGGGTGTTCTTCAAGCCCCCTCACGGAGACATCCTCGAGCTCTATGGGATCGACGTCCAAGAGCTCAATGTGTGGAGGCCCCTCTTGATGCATGCCGTCGAGCAGCTCGGTCGCGGCAATCTCATACTCACGGAGGCCGACTCGTTTTTTCTCCCCGACACACGCGGCACCGACTACCGGCAAAACCACGTCAAGACGACCATCGTGCTCGAGACGATCGACACCGACTCCCGCACGCTCGGCTACTTCCACAACGGGGGATACGGCACTCTCGACGGCGAAGATTTCGAAGGCGCGCTCGGGATCACGGCATCGAAGCGCCCGGCTTTTTTACCGCTCTTCGCGGAGGTCGCGCGCGTGCAGCACGTGAAGCGTCTGCCCCGCCAGGAGCTGCTCGACGTCTCGCTCGCCCTCTTTCGGCGCCATCTCGCCGAGCGCCCCACGGAGAATCCATTCGCGCGATTCAAGAAGCGATTCGTCGAAGACGTCACTGCGCTCGCCTCCGAAGGTCTCGCGACCTACCACATCTACGCATTCGCGACGCTACGCCAGTGCGGGGCGAACTTCGAGCTCGCGAGCCTCTATCTGAAATGGCTCGACGAGCTTCTCACCGAGCGCGGTGCGATTCGCGGCGACGCGCTCGCTGGCGCGTCCGCCTGCTTCGATGACATCTCTCAAACGGCAAAAGCGCTGATCCTCAAAGGCGCCCGCGCAGTCACCACGAAGAAGGCCTCCGATTTTTCCGGCATGCTGGACGGCATGGAGGCGAAGTGGGCGGAGGCCATGCGCTTGGTCGACGCAGGAGTCGGCGCTTCGGCCGGGACCGGCACATAGGAATCGCCGTGTCGCGCATCTCGAGCCTGACGCCAAATCGATCGACGCCGCTCGACGCATGGCAGATGCAATCGGCCGAGCCGAACGCGTTCGATCATCCCGATCGCTTGCCCGATGCTTCGGGCGCCTGGCGGCTCGCACGCGCGCCGGGCACGGTCGCATCCGCGTTGCGAGCGGCCGGCGAATGGAGTGTCGGCGCGAAGCAAAGCTTCGATCGATTCGACTGGTGGTATCGATGCCGCTTCGAGGCTCGGCCGCCGACCGCGCGCCGGATCGCGATGCTCGAAATCGGCGGGCTCGCCACGATCGGCGACGTTTGGCTGAACGGCGCACATCTTCTGCGCTCCGAGAACATGTTTCACGAGCACACGATCGACGTGTCGGACCGGCTCCGAGACAAGAACGAGCTCGCGATTCGCTTCTCGTCCCTCGAAAAGCTCCTGGCGATGAAGAGGCCGCGGCCGCGGTATCGCACGGCGCTCATCGATCAGCAGCAGCTCCGGTGGTTCCGCACGACGCTCGCAGGACGAATTCCAGGGTGGACGCCGCCCATCGAAACCGTCGGACCTTGGCGACCGATCGTGCTGCACGAGCACGACGCGCTTTCGTTCGAAGATCCGAACGTGCGCGTGCGCATCGACGGATCGAACGGCATCGTCACCCTCGACGCGCGCGTGCACACGGTGGGGGACGCGCCCGTCGAAGCGACGTTGTATGTCGGAGACGCGCAGGTGCGCCTCGCCTCGCGCAAGATCGAAGACGGTCTCTACGCTCTTCACGGCGAGCTTCGCATCGCGAACGTCGCCTTGTGGTGGCCGCGCTCGCACGGCGAGCAGCCCCTTTATCCGTCGGGCATTCGCGCGCGCGTGGCCGGAAAGGACATCGAGGCCAAGCTCGGCGCGATCGGGTTCCGTACGATCGAAGCCGACACCCGCACGGGAGGGTTTTCGATCGCGGTCAACGGCGT
>JAICXU010000183.1 GCA_025934595.1 Polyangiaceae bacterium
GAGCGGGGCGACGCGTTGACGCAGCGACGTTTGGGGCGTGTTATTCATGGAGTAGTAGTAGAGGAGGAGCATGCATCTTCGGCGTTCGCTCGGCGTCATGACGATCTTGCTGGCGTGGGCGGTGAGCGCTTCGGCGCAGCCCGTCTCCCCGAGCCCGCCGCAAAACACGCCGAGCTCGCCCTCCGCCACGAACACGACGACCGAGCAAGCGGTGGCGCAGACGCTGTTCGATGAAGGCAAAACGCTCATGCAGGATCAACGCTACGTCGAGGCGTGCGCGAAATTCGCCGATTCGAATCGTCTCGCCCCCGGCACGGGCACACTCCTCAACTTGGCCGAGTGTCACGTGAAGATCGGCAAGCTCGCGACGGCGTGGGTCGAGATGAACAACGCGGCGGACGGCGACCGGCGCTCCGGCAACGCGCAGCGTCTCGCGTGGATCGAAACGCAGATCCAAGGGCTCGCGCCGAAGCTCGCGCATTTGACGGTGAGCGTCGCGCCCGCTACTCCCGCGGGCTTTCGCGTTCAGCTCGACGGAATCGCGATCGATCCTGCGGCGTACGGCGCTCCGACGCCCGTCGATCCCGGCGATCACACCGTGAGCGCATCGGCGCCGGGCTTCGAGACGTGGTCGTCGAAGATCGCGATTGCGCAAAACGGCGACGCGCAGTCGATCGACGTGCCCATGCTCAATCCGGAAACGAACGCGGCTCCTGCGCCGGCGCCGATCGCGGCGAGCCCACCTGCGGGCGCGAATCCCCCTACCGACAGCGCCGGATCGATCGACTCGCGACGACGCACGGCGGCTTACGTCCTCGGTGGCGTCGCGGTCGCGGGGCTCGGCGTCGGCACGATCTTCGGAATCAAGACGCTCTCCGATTGGAGCGATCGCAACGCGAATTGTCCGGGCGGGCGATGCAACCAAACCGCGGTCGACGACTATGGCTCGGCGAAGACGGCCGCGATCGTCTCCGACATTTCGTTCGGCGTCGCCGTCGTCGCCGCCGCGGCGGGCACTTACCTCTATCTCACGTCGAAGCGTTCGGGCACGTCCGTAGCGCTCGTCGCGTCACCGCTCCCGGGCTGCGGAGCGGCGGCGGTCTCGGCCCATTTTTGATCATTGCTCATGATCTCTCGCTCCACCAAAATCATCTTCACGGCCGCCGCGGCGATCCTGACACTCGGCGGATGCGAGCTCATCGCCGGATTGGAAGGCACGGATCTCGCTCAAAATCCGGCAGATGGTGCGCCGCCGTCCTCTGACGTCGTGGTCCCCGACGACGTCGTTTCGATTCCGGACGCCGGCCCCGTCGGTCACCCGATCGGCGATCACGACGAGACGTGCGCGTACGGCGGATCGAGCACGCTCATGACGGTTGCGTGCAATCCGGGTCAAGTCATCACCGGCGTCACGACCGCGCTCTTCGGTCGCTTCGACGGATCCTGCACGTCAGGATTTTCTCCGACCGACGGCGGCAGCTGCAATCCCGCCGATGCCACCGGTGATGCGGGCGCAGGCAAACGTTACCTCTCCACCGTCGAAGCGATCGAAGCGCTCTGCGACGGACTGCGCGAGTGCACGTTCGATCCGGCGCATCTCATTCCGGTCTTGAACGATCCGTGTCCCGGCACCGGCAAACAATTCGCGGTGCAAATTACGTGCGGCACCGAGGTCGATGCGGGCGTCGATGCGGGAAATCCCGCGAGCGGAATGGTGCTCGATCTCGACGCCCACGACATCGCGAGCCTCGGCATCGGAGCTTCCATCGCGGCTTGGAAAAACAAGCTCGCGAACGAGACGGCGACGCCGGCCGCGTCGGGCGCGCCGGTCGTCGCGCAGACCGACGACGGGCTTGCCGAGCCGGTGGCGCGCTTCGTCGGCGGCCACGCGCTCACGCTTCCCGTAAGCAACGCGAGCGATCCATACCTGAAAGATTTTTCGCAAGGCGTGACCGCGCTCGCCGTCATCGCGCCACGGGAACGAGCTTTCACCGGCGAGCACATCTTCGACTTCGGAAACACGAGCAACGCCGACACGATTTATCTGGGCGCGAACGGGCTCGGGCTCACCGCCGGCTCGCATGGGGTTTCGTCGCCGCCGCTCACGCCGTCGGAGGAAGTGGCGGTTGGCGGGCAATGGAACGTCGATTATTTGCAGCTCCTGTCGTTCATCGTTCGGCCCTTGGCGGCCGACATCGCGACCGCGGGCAACTCGGGCGGCGTCGCATGGGGTCGGGCCGCGATCTACGAAGGGACGACGCCGCTCGCGGTCGGATTTTTGCCGATCCCCGAGAAGGTCGACCGCCTCACGAACCTCCTCGGCACGAGCAACACTGCGGGCGCTCCGGCGCTCGAGGGCGATCTCGGCGAGCTCGTCGTCTACAATCGTGGGCTCGGCGACGTCGAGCTCGCGACCGAGCAGACCGCGCTCGCGACGACGTGGCATCTCTGCGACGGCGCGAATTTCCAAAATGACCCCGCGAACTGCGGAGGCTGCGGCCACATCTGCACCGCCGGATCGATTTGCGACTTCGGCGTTTGCACGGAAGCCAATCTCGAGTCGTGGTCGATCGCGAATCCATCGAGCGGAGACGCGGGATTTCTGATCGGTCCTTCCGACGGCGACGGCGGCACGCAGCCGGTCTCGTGGGCGCAGGCGCGCAACACGTGCCTCCTCGAAGGAAGCGATCTCGGCGCGCCGACCGCGCACGACGACGATTTGATCCTCAAAGGCTATTTCGATCAGACGCCGATCACACGCGATCGCGCCGTCGGGTTCATCCGCGAAAACAGCGTGCCGCTCGACGCCGCAACGCTCGGCGCGGTCGTCCCCGATTGGTCTTCATTCGAGAGCGGCGGCGCCTATGGATGCGTCGACATGAAGGGCGACGGCAACTGGACGACCTCGAGCGGTTGCAACACGTCGGGCGCGCGCGGGTGGGCTTGTCAGGAGCCCGCCGTCGCATTCCCCGCGTCGTGTCCGATCTTCACCGACGTTCCGCCGTCGACACACGCGTACGGATTTTGCCGCGGGCCGTTCGCGAACGAAGTGGCGCGAAAAAAGGCGTGCAGCACCATCGGCGGCCGCGAGCTCGTCGTTCAGAATTTCCCGCAAGCGACGAACGTCGGCTTGCTCCAAATGGGCACGACGCTCGCCGTCGATCTCACGAACGCGCGCAAGAGTCCCTCGTGGACGCTCGGTGACGGATCGGCGGCGCCGTTCATCGGGTGGGATTCGAGCTTCAATCCGTCGGCGTCGATCCCGCCGTACGTCGTCGGTCCTGCGTGCACGTTCTTGAATGGCGATGGCACGATGACGGACCAATCGTGCTTCGCTTCGGGCTCGGTCGCGTGCGGCCTCGCCGACGGCACGCCGGCGCCGACGACGATTCCGTCGACGCACAACGGAATTCCTGGATTCATCGACATGATCATCTCGATGAACGACATGACGCACGCGCCCGCGAGCGGGCAGGGGACGAGCGTGCTCACGGGCGTCCAGCCGGGCGACTCGATCTCCGGCAGCATCAGCTTCTATGAAGTCGGTCGAAACTTCACGTTGAAGGTCGGCTTCTATCCGAGCACGGCGAGCGTATGTCAGCTCGAGTTCACCAACTTTCCGGCCGGCGTCTACTCGTACGCTCCGATCAACTTCACGTTCACGGCGGGGCCGCTCCTCGGCGTCTACACGCTGGACACCTACCCCGACTCCGACTGCAGCCCAGGTTGGAGCGATCGATCGCAGCACGGCGTCACGTCGATCGGCGCGATCGAAGTCGTCGCGCCCTGACTCGCGTCCGCCGGATCCACGGGCAGGTCGAGGCCATCGAGGGAGCGCTCGAAGGTCTCACCGCCGAGATCGGATCCGGATCGCGATGAGAGCCGTGCAGCTCGCGGAGCTGGAGGCGACGATTCAGGCGCCAGTGCTGCTGCTCGATGACGTCGGCGCCGAGCCGAGCATCGCAAGCAATGCGGTGCCGGAGGTGATTCAGGAGCGCCACGCCGAGCAGCGCGTGACGTGGATCACGACCGGGCTCTCACCGAAGGAGGTCGCCGAGCGGTACGGGGGAGGCATCGCCCGCCGAGCGATGGAGCACGCGTCGATTGTCAACGTCGTCTGCTCATAGGTTCAAATCGCGGGCGCGCTCGACGCGCTGTGTACGGCTTCATTCATTGTCCTCGACGTACGAATCGGCACATGACTCCCGACGACGACGATGACGGGGGTGGAGTCATCGATTCGCTCGCAAGAAGGCTCGCGCGCTTCCGGCCAACCTACGGTCGCGGAAAAGGAAATATCGCCGGGTAGTCCTCGAACCATTCGACCCACTCACCACCACCAGCTGCGCTTCCTCGCGTTCGAGGCATGAACCCGATCGCGAGTCTCTCGGGAACGCCACCGACCGAATCGGCTGCATCGGCATCGGAACGCCAATCCTCGGTCGAAACGAAGGCGAGACCATTCTCGTCGGGAGTGGTCCGTCCGTGGAGCTCGGGCCATTCCTTCCAGTACGGCTCGCTGATGACGGCCGCATGGCCGAGACGAAGCGGAACGCCGTGCCACCACCAACCTTTCACCGGATGCGATTCGGTCTCGCTATCGAACGCGAAGGATCGGCCTCGCGCGATGTGCCCGCGGAGCGTTCGAACATCACCGAAGAATGGATGCAGCAGGCGGGACAGCTCTCGCCAGGCGCGTTCGAGCCCCGGCTGCCATCCCGGCTGCTCGAGCACCGCAGCATCGATGTCGATCGATATGCGATTGCACCGATAGGTCTGCTTACCTCCGTGCATGATCCAGCCCGGATTGCGCGAGATGCTGTTGAAGACATAGAAGACCGGCCGATGCGCGTACCAAACGATCGTGTCCGTCAGATTTGCGACGAGGAACTCTACTAGATGATCGCGTCCCGTCTTCGCGAGCTCGTATTGAGGTGGCTCGTAAAGGCCGTAGCGTCGGGGCATGGCCTCGGGCAACCAACGCTCGAGAGCATCGACGAGGCTGAGAATCGAGCGTCGGTCAGAGAATCGATCGTGGTCGAACCACCATGACATCGTGAGCACCGACACTCGCTCGTTCGGAGCGTGCTTGATGGGCACGATCCGCTTCACGCCCGACGGAAGCTCCACTTGATCGGTTTGCGGATCCTCGATGACGCCGTGAGCCGCCTTCGCGATCGCTCGTGCTGCCCTCCAGATTGCAGCTTTACCCGCCGCCGGTGCGTCGATGGGCTCGAGCGACAAATCGACCTGATGCGCGATACCCGGCAGATGGCCGACGACGTCGTCGGGAATGTCCTCCGCCAGGCAAGCGACTACGCCGGCGTTCACGAGCCAGTCTTTGCCTTTGGCGATCGTCACCGTCTCGGCGATGTCGGGCCGATTCACGCACCAAATGCGAAGGTCGTAGCTCACGTCAAAATCTTACCTACCGGCGCTTGCACGATCTACTTCCCGCACGCATGAACGACGGCTCGTCGTTTTTAGATCCGCGTCACGCGCTGCCGCTCGTCGCGTGACACCCCGTCATCGTGATGAACGCGACGAGCGCCGCGACGGACGACTGCAGCCGCGCGGCGTCGTTTGCACCAGCGTCGCTGGTACCGGCGTCGGAGCCGGATCCGTCGGTGACGGCGCCTCCGCAAGCGGCTGCAAGACCGAGAAGCGCGAGCAAAGGCGTGTGATGTGCTTCATCGAGATCCCCGTGGATCGCAGCGATGGCGAGAATCAAAAGAACGAGCCGTGATAGCTCGGCGGTATTGCGGGCGGGCTCCTCGCGTCGAAGCGCAAGACAATCGAGAGCTCCGACGGGACGAAGTAGACGAAGCGGCCGTCGAAGACTGCGCCGCGAAAGCGCTGCGCGTTCGGATCCACCGTGGAGGAATCGAATGCCGACCATGAGGAGGCTTGATCGTAGGGAAGGGTCGTGTCGTAACGCTCGATGCTGGCGCTGAGCCACGGCACCATGTACACGAAGCGCCCATCGAATACGTCGCCCCAACAGATGGTGGCGAAGCCGGTCACCGGTGTCGTGTCGAACGTCGTCCACGATCCCGCCGAGTCGAATGCGCCCTGCGTGTCGTAACGAGCGGCGTGAGAAGGAACTCCAGACGCATAGTAGGGAGCGAGATACCAATAACGTCCGTCGAACACGCTGCCTGCGAACGCGGTGGCGCCGGGATCCTTCGTCGTGACGTCGAACGATTTCCACGAGCCGAGCGTGCCGAAAGCGGTCTGCGGATCGTAGCGAACGGAGACTCCATTCGCGACGCTCGGCGTGCCCGCTCCGAAGTAGACATATCGACCGTCGAATACGGAGCTCACGAGCCCCTTTGCGCTTGGAGTGAGCGTCGTGGGATCGAACGACATCCAAGACGCGCCGGCATCGAAGGAGCCCTGCGTGTCGTATTGCTTCACCGCGGGTGTTCCTTCTCCGCTCGCCGTGTAGACGTATCGTCCGTCGAACGATGCGCCTGCGAACGCGTCGCTCGTGAGCTGATAGGTAATCCACGATCCCGGCGAATCGAACGCGGCTTGCGTGTCGTATCGCGCGACGAAGCTCGAGGCCGGACCGGGCGTCAAGTAGAGGTAGCGACCGTCGAACACGGAGCTCATGAACGCGTGCGCGTTCGGGTAGATCGTCGCGACGTCGAAGCTGGA
>JAICXU010000537.1 GCA_025934595.1 Polyangiaceae bacterium
AAAGGCATCTTCAAGCGTCGAAAGCTGCCGGCTTCCTTCGGCAAGGCACCCGCGGAGGTCGTCGACGGGCTGAAAAAACAGCTTCGCATTCCGCCGCGATATCGGAATTTTTTGCTCGAAGCGAACCCGACGACGGTCGAGACCGTGACGCCGGTCGAGCGCATTCGACTCTTGCCCGCCGAGGAGCTCGTGGCCGCGCAGCCGAAAGAGGCGACCGCGGGACAGAACGGACAGCCGCAAGGATGGAAGCCCGCGTGGGTGATGATCGGCGAGAGCTCGCTTCTTTCGGATCCGTATTTTCTCGACACGTCGAAGCCGGATCCCGAGGGCGACTGTCCCGTCTACACCGCGATGATCGGACAAGACAAATGGCAGCCGACGCTCTGCGCATCGAGCTTCGCCCAATTTTTGAGAATCCTGTCGACGGCGATGGAGATCGCGGCGGGATTCGGCGACGCGATCATGGACGACGAGGACGAGGACAGCTTTCGCGAAGCGCTCGGTCCGAAGGTGAAAGTGATCGACGCGGCCGCCTTGAGGGCGGGCCACTGGACGTAAGGGACCGACGCGAATAAGACGCGCGCATGATCGAGAGCGCGTACGCGAAGAGCCATTTCAAGCCGTCCGAAATTTCGCACCGCTATGGCGACAAAGTTCATCTCATCGACGATCCGCTCGCGTGGACGCAGCTCGCGCGTTTGTGTGCGCGCGAGACGTCGCAGCCCGAGGTCGGTCGGCTCGTGCGCGTGCTCTACGAGCGTCTCAGCGAGATCGTTCTCGCCGCCGAGTTTCCTCGCGCACGCATCGACGTGCCGACACGCATGGTCGCCTCGTCACCCGAGGCCGTGTATCGCGGCGCCGGCATCGCACGAAATACGAAAGCAGTGACTGTGGGAATTGCGCGCGCGGGCACGATGCCCTCGCAGTGCGTCTACGATCTCTTGAACGAAGTTTTGGATCCCGCCGGCGTGCGGCAAGATCATCTCTTCATGTCACGGCAGACCGACAACGAGGGTCGCGTGACGGGAGCGACCTGGCACGATGCGAAAATCGGACGTGACGTCGACGAGCGCATCGTTCTCTTTCCGGATCCGATGGGAGCGACCGGCTCGTCGCTCGTCAGCGCGCTCACGCATTACAAAACGCGCCTCGATGGCAAACCCGGACGATGCATCGCGATGCACTTGATCGTGACGCCGGAGTATCTGAAGAACGTGCTCGCGGCGCATCCCGAGACGACGATCTACGCGCTAAGGCTCGATCGCGGTCTCTCGCCGGGCGACGTGCTCGGAACCGTGCCCGGCACGCGATGGGACGAAGAGCGCGGGCTCGACGAGCACCAATACATCGTGCCCGGCGCGGGAGGCGTCGGTGAGATCTTGAACAACGCTTGGGTGTGACCGATCCGTAAGATCGCGCGATCACACGCGTTCTTCCTGACGAAATCGGGAATCTTTTCGCGCTGAATTCGGTCTTGCATTCGATCGATTTCAGGGCCAAAAACCCCGTGGAAAGAAAGGTAGCCACCCATGAGACAAGCTCATCTGTTCAAAACGCGCGCAAGCCTGCGCGCTATTTTGATCGCGATCTGTGGCGGAGCCCTTCTGGCCTTCACGGCCGGATGCGGCAGCGATCCGAAACCCCCGCCTCAAACGGCGCAGACCCAGCCCGTCGGCACCACGCAGGCAACCGGCGCTCCGATGAACAAGAAGACGGATCAGACCATCAACGTGTCGGACGAAATTCGCAAAGCATGCGGCATCGACGATTCGGTCCGCGCGCCGAAGTTCGATTACGACTCGTCGCAGCTCTCGTCGAACGATCGCGACGTCCTCTCGCAAGTCGCGAAATGCCTGACCACGGGACCGCTCAAAGGTCGCAATGTCGAGCTCGTCGGTCGTGCCGATCCGCGCGGCGAGTCCGAATACAACATGAACCTCGGCGCAGAGCGTGCGAAGTCGGCCGACGACTACATGGCCGGGCTCGGCGTCGCGACCAAGCAAATGAGCCTGACGTCACGCGGCGCGCTCGACGCCACGGGCACGAACGAAGAGACGTGGCGTCACGATCGCCGCGTCGACATCAATCTGATCAAGCAGTAACCCCGGACGCGCGACAAGTCTGCGCGCCATTAGCGACGCCGGCGCGCGTTGTGGTGCATGACGAGCGACACGTAGTCCGGCAAGGGTTGATCGCTCCCGCGATAATGCTCGCGCGCGACTTTCTGCATCTCGGGCGCGCGATCGATCATGCGCGCGAGCTCCTTCGCCGCGGGCAGGGCATCTTTTTGGGATTCGAACGCGCGCACGAGCGCGTCGATCGCAGTCCCTTTCAGATGCCCGCGGCGCGCGACGTCGAGATAGCTTCGCGCGAGCGCGTCACCATCGAAGCGATGTTGCACGACGAGCTCGACGCCCACGCGCAAGACCGCGTCCGGCGCCAACCGACCGTCCTCCTGCACGACGAACGCCGCCTGCAGGTAGTTGTAGAACGGGACAACGCGAGTGCCGTACACGCGAAAGCTCTCGGGCGGCGTCTGCCTTTCGAGATGAATCAAGATTCGCTCGACCGCCTCGACGCGATCGATCGAGCGCGCGTCTTGCGCGAGCGCTTCGACGACGTCGGGATATACGCGACCGCGCTCGCAAATCTCGAGCAGCGCTTCGACGCTGACATGTCCCGAAACGACGTCGGCGTAGAGCGAATACACGAACGCGTCGGCCTCCGCGTCGTCGCCGAAAAGCGTCTCGTGAGGGGGCGCGCCTTCGCGACGCGTGATCGCTTGTCGCGCGCGGAGAAGCGCGGGCAGCTTGTATCCGAGCTGATCTTTGACGGCGCGAAAACGAAGCCGCAAAAGATTTTCGAGGTTCGGCTTCAGCGTGAACGTCTCCCACGTGATGCCGTCGAGCCGGAGCTTGGACTCGAGACGCCGCCGCATTTGCTCGGGTGAGCCCGAGAGAATGTGGACGCCGACGCCCGAGCGCACCATCTCGCGAAGGAGCGTCGCTGCGCCGGGATTCGTGCGTTTTTCCTGCGGCGATTCGAGCGCAGTGCGAACGAGATCGCGGAGCGTGTCGAATTCCGTGCGCAGATACGTCTTGTCGAGATCCCAGCGCGCAATGTGCGTTGCCGGCGTGGTCACGGCGAGAGTCTACCTCACGGCCCGTTCCGACACGCAGCTTCCGGCCCATGTGCGCTCGGATCGCACGGCCCCATGCCGACGCTCTCGCACGAAACCTTGGCGACGACGCCTGCGGCGCAATACTCCAGCTTGCCGGCGTTGCAGCGCGCGGGAAACGGAACGCACTCGGATGGCGAAGCCGCGACGCACGCGGCCTTGCCTTCGCGAGCCTCACACGCGAGCCCGTGCGATTTGCAGTCGCTCGTTCGCACGCGACCGTAATGACCTTCGGCCACGCACTCGACGAGCTTGTCGCCGCGACACTCGCCGCTGCCTTCGGCGTCGCATCGGCCTTCGTCCGTGGGCGCGCACATCGCGACGCTGTCACCGTCCGGATCGTGATGCGCCATGCAGCGCGTCCCAGGCTTGCACGCCGTCTTGTCGACGAGACCGTCACGACACGCGATGACGGCGCGCTCGCCGTCGCAACGCGTTTCGGGGGCGCCCGCCGGACACATGCCGGGAGACACGCAACCGCGCACGACGAGACCGCCTTCGAGGCGATTTTCGGAGCACGTGCCGCCGAGCTTCGCGCAATCGACGACG
>JAICXU010000010.1 GCA_025934595.1 Polyangiaceae bacterium
GATCGACGAGCCCACGAAGAGGCGTCTCGCCGACATGCGCTTTTCGTGCGACGTCGACGCGGCGGCGGAAGGCACCGTCGTATTTCCGGGCGTCCCCGTCGTGTCGATCGAAGGTCCGTATTGGCAAGCGCAGGTCGTCTCGGCCGTCGTTCGCGCTGCGCTCGGCGCACACACGCTCGCGGCGACGAAGGCATCGCGTTATGCGCTCGCGGCCGACGGTTGCGAGATCATCGAGTCGGCCGCGGCGACCGCCCATCGGCTCGGCGGCAATCCGCAGATTGCACGCGCGGCGTACGTCGGCGGTGCGAGCGCCACGACGTGCGCGCTTGCCGCTCGTCGCTATCGCATCCCCGTGCGCGCGTCGCTTCCTCTTCGCTTCGCGCACGCCGCCGACGGCGAAAAGAGCGGCTTCGAGTCTTGGCTCGGCGCATCGCAGGATCGAGCCATTTTACGCATCGATCATCGCAATCCGCAGGCATCGGTGCAGGCGGCGATCGACGCCGTGAAGAACCGCGTCGAAGGATCGAGCTGGCACGATCAAGACGTGGCGATCGAAATCGGCGGCGGCGATCTCGTCGAGCTCGCCACGCTCGTCCTCGCCGCGTTCAAGAAAGCGGGCCTCACCGAGCCGGTGCTCGTCGGGTCGGGTCACTGGCTCGACGAGCACGTCATCGCTGATTTTCGCAATCGCGAGGTTCCATTTTCGGCGTTCATCGTCTCGAGCCTCGAGCTCGGCGAGCCGGGCTGGCTTGCCGACTTCGATCTCTCCGCGATCGAGCGCGGCGGACAATGGGTTCCGCGCATGCGTTTCGGAAAGAATCTCGCGAGCTCGTCCGACCCCGGTCGCAAGGTCACGATCCGCTACATCGACGCCGACGATCGACCGCTCGCCGACGTCGCGCACGCCACGAACGAGCGCATCGGCAGCGCGAAGGATTTGAAATTCATCGAACGCGCGACCGGATTCGCCGCGCGCTTCAAAGCCGCGTCTGGAGCGCCGCTCCTCTCGAACGTGATGCGCAACGGCAAGCGCGTGAATGCGGCCGAGGACGCGAAAAAAATCCGCGAGCGCGTGAGCGCGGGCCTCTCCGCATTGCCCGAGCGCTATCGCAGGCTGCGCGCGCCCGCCATTTATCCAGTCGGCGCATCCAGCGCGCTCGCCTCGCTGAAGAGCGAATTGATCGCGGCGGCGCGCGGCTGACGAGTCAGATCTGCGCGCGAGGAAGGGCAGGGGGCGTCGCTCGAATTCGCATTCGCAGGCCGCCGCGCGGACGGAGCGTGATGACGGGATCGAGCTCGAGCTTCGTGAGCGGCAAGAGATCGGCGCTCCAACTTTGCACGATCTTCGCGAGCACGATCTGCGCTTCCATCATCGCGAACGCGTTGCCGATGCACACGCGCGCGCCGCCGCCGAACGGCAGATACGTGTATTTTGCACGATCTTTCGGATCCACCAGAAAGCGATCCGGATCGAAGCCTTCGGGATTGTCCCAGTGGGCGGCGTCGCGATGCAGCACGTACGCGCACACGCCGACGACGGCGCCCTTCGGAATCTTGAAGCCGTGGATGAAGTCGTCCTCGAGGGCTTGACGCTCGAAGGCCCACGCGGGCGGGAAGAGGCGCATCGATTCCTCGAGCACGCGCTTCGTGAGCGCGAGCTTCGGCAAATCTTCGAGGCGCGGCGTGCGGCCTTGCAGCACGGTCGCCACTTCTTCGGAGAGCCGTCGCGCGATGTCCGGATGCTTCGACAAAAGAAAGAGCGAGAAGGAGAGCGCGTTCGCCGTGGTCTCGTGACCCGCGAGGACCATCGTCATGACCTCGTCGCGCAGCTGCTGATCGCTCATCTGCTCGCCGGTGTCTTCGTCTTTCGCGTCCATCAGCATGTCGAGGAGGTCGCCCGCATTTTTCGTGCGTTTTTCCGCAGAATTTTGCTGATTTCGACGCGCCTCGCGACGCTCGGCGATCACGCGGAAGACCATCTCGTCCAAGATTTTCCGCGCGCGAAGGAAGCTGCGATTTTTCGGCGTCGGCACCCAGAGCGGAACGTTGACGATCGATTCCGCATAGTCGTTCGCGAAATAAAGCGCGGTGCCGAGCGCCTTGCCGATCGCCTCCGCCTCGCCCAACAAATCTCGTGAAAGAAGCGTGAGGCCGACGATGTGGAACGTCACCGCCATCATCTCTTCGTGGATGTCGGTCTCGAATGCGCCGCTCTCGGCACGCACACGCCAGCGGTCGAACATTTTGTCCGTCGCGAGCGTCATCGCGTCGATGAACGACGAAAGGCGCTCGCGATGAAACGCGGGCTGCGCGAGCTTGCGTTGCCGCCGCCAAAAATCGCCCTCGCTCGTGAGGAGGCCGTTTCCGAGAATGAGCTTCACGCCGCGGTAATTGCGGCTCTTCACGTAGTTCTTCGCGTTGTCGAGGAGCACGTGCCGAATCGCCTGCGGATCGTTCAAGACCACGTATTTCAGCGGGCCGAATTTCAGCATCGCCACGTTGCCGTACTCCTGCGTCACGCGATGAAACATGCCGATGGGATCGCGCCACGCCGTCCACGGATTCGTGATCCTCGTGATGCCGCCCGGACCCGGAGGCTCCGGCGCATCGCGGCGGACCAATCCGGCAGATTCGTTCGAGAGTGGGGACGAAGTCACGGTGAGAGTGCGATGATGGGAAGTCTGCAATGGAATCCTCATTGGCGCGAAAACGGAAGGGGCGGGGCGGAGCTCCCATTCCCCAAAAGCGGGGTGCGGCGACAAAACGTGAGACTTCCCTCACGTCCCCCAGGAATGTGAGGGTTTCCTCAGATTTGTCAAGGGACGCCGGCGCCGGCGAGCTCCCGGCGCGACGAATTCCCGCGCAAGATCGCTCGAAAGCGCGCATGGAGCGAATCCTCGACGCGGCCGCCGCGCTCTTCGTGTCGAACGGCTACGACGCGACGACGACGGATCAGATCGCCGAAAAAGCGGAGACGTCGATCGGCAGCATCTACCAATTCTTTCCGAACAAGCGCGCGATGTTCGATGCGATCGCCGCGCAGCATCTCGCGGATGCGTCACGTCTCTTCGAGGAATTCGTGGGCTTCGATGCGACGTCGATCCCGTGGCGCGATCTCTTGCATCGCAGCGTCGATGCGTATGCGCTTTATCACCGACACAACCTCGGCTTCCGAGCGCTTCTTCTCAACTGGAAGCTCTCGCCCGAGTTCATCGAAGCAGGCGAGAAGCTCAATCGCGACTTCGCGGAGCGAGCCGAGAAAATTTTCGCCGCGCGATCGCATCATGTCTCGAAAGCAAAGCGCATGGCCGCGGCCACGCTCGCGGTCGAAGTGACCAGCGCAGTCCTCGTGCGAAGCGTGCGCATGAACGACGACGAATCCGCGGATCTCTTCGACGAGCTCAAATTGCTGCTCGAGCGCTATCTCGCGCCGTATCTCGATCCGCCGAAGCGACAAAAAAAATGAACCGCCAAGTCGCCAAGAACCCCAAGGAGAGGATCTGGATCTTCAATCCTTGATCCTTGGCGGCCTTTGCGGCTTGGCGGTTCCTTTTTACGTCAGCCCTTCTTCAAATTCTCGAGCGCGAAGTCCCAGTTCGCGAGGCTCTTCAGGAACGTCTCGATGTATTTCGGGCGCGCGTTTCGGTAGTCGATGTAATAGGCGTGCTCCCACACATCCATCGTGAGGAGCGCTTTTTGGCCGTGTTTCATCGGCAAATCCGCGTTCGGCGTCTTCGTGACGGCGAGCTTGCCCTTGTCGAGCACGAGCCACGCCCAGCCCGATCCGAATTGCGTCGCGCCAGCATCCGAGAATGCGGCGACGAATTTGTCGAACGATCCGAAGTCGCGATTGATGGCGTCGAAGAGATCGCCTTTCGGTTGTCCGCCGCCATTCGGCTTCATCGAATTCCAATAGAAGGTGTGATTCCAAACCTGCGCGGCGTTGTTGAAGACGCCGCCCTCGCTCGACAGGATGATCTCTTCGAGCGACTTGCTCGCTTCCGGCTTTCCCTCGGTGAGCTTGTTCAAGTTCGTGACGTAGGCTTGGTGATGTTTGCCGTGATGGAAGTCGAGTGTCTCGGCGCTGATGTGGGGCGCGAGCGCATCTTTCGCGTACGGCAAATTGGGCAGCGTGAAAGCCATGGCGGTCTCCTTGAAAAGAGGGCGGTGTTTGAGGGAGGCGGAGCCTAACATTTCCCCGTACCAAGAAAATGGGCCGAGGAACGTCCAACGGAAGCGTGCGCCGCCTTGGACTTTTTTTGCTCCTCACTCTGCCGTACGGATGCGGCGAAGCGTTCGGCGTTCCGGCCCAAGAGGACGCGAAACGGGCTGAAAATGAGCCGATCTCGCGATCCGTGGCTGTCACGACGACTCCCGCGAGCGTGGGCTCGATGCCGGCCGTTTCACCGGTCGCGGTGCCGCCTTCACCTCCTCCGAAGTCGCCTTATGCGTACGCCGACACCGACCCGTCCGACGATCTCGTGCCCGGGCCGCCGGATCCGCGCGCGGATTGCGCAGGTGATTTGAAGGCGGCGGGTATCCGCTATCACGCCGCGACGCTCGCCGTGCACACCGAGGGAAAGAAATCGAAGATCACCTGCGGCGCGCCCGAGGTCGTCCTCTACATGGGCAGCCCCGAGAAGATTTCCTATTCGTCGCCGCCGCTCCTCACGTGCACGATGGCGCTCGCGCTCGCCCGATTCGAGACCGTCATCGAAGAAGAGGCAGTCAAGGATTTCGGCAAGCGCGTGAAGAAGATCGATCACCTCGGCACGTACTCGTGTCGTGAGATGGCGAATTACCCAGGATGGGTGAGCGAGCACTCGTACGCGAACGCGATCGATCTGGCTGTCTTCACCCTCGAAGACGGCCGCGTCATCAGCGTGCTCAAAGATTTTCAGAAAACGACGACGGAGCCGACAACAAAAAACGCGCTCTTTTTACGCACGATTTCGCATCGCGCGTACGACGAGGATCTCTTCTCGAACGTCCTCACCGAATACTTCGACAGTCTCCACAAGAGCCATTTCCATCTCGACATGAGCCGCTATCGAACCGACGGCACGAGACCGGAGTAAGACCTAGAGACCTAGACCTAGACCTAGACCTAGACCTAGGTGTGAGTCGAGGTGTTGGTCTCGACGTAGAAGGTGCCCCCACTCGCAGGTGCTCGGCTTGCTGCGCAAGCCTGCGCGCCTGCGGTCTCCCCCAAATCGCCGCCTGCGGCGGCTCAGGGGGAGACAAAAGAAATTCGACGCGATTCGCGCAACCTTTCGCGGCGGGCAGTCGATGGGGAGAGCATGAAAACATCGCTCTTCGGATTGGTTCTCGTTTCTGCAGTTTCCGTTCTCGCAGGTTGCAGCGGGAGCTCGATTGGATCGGATGGCTCGTCCGGTTCCCCGGAAGCGAACGCTCCCTCGGACACGGCTCCATTGTCTTGCCTCGGTGGTAACGATCCGCTCGGCAACCCGAGCGACGCCTGCACGAGCTACAGCTCAATGCCCAACGACGAGCGCTCGCAGTGGTGCGCCGCCCCTGGCGAACAAATCGTCGACGAATGTCCGACGGCCAATCTGCTCGCGACCTGCACCTTCACGAATCGGCTCGGAGTGAACGTTTGGCATTGGTATGCCGACGATGAAACCGGTCCGGACCTCATGAAACAATCCTGCGACGATTTTCAGGGGGTCTTCGCGCTCAATGGATCGCGATAAGCAAAGACCTAAACCTTCGTCGACGTCAGGATGACCGCGCGTTGCGTGAGGAGCTTCTCGATGAGGCCCTTCGAATACGACGACAGCTCGCGAAACACGACGCCCATGCCCGGCGGATCTTTTTCGACGCGCACGACCTCGCCGATGCCTTCGATCGTTTCGATGTCATCCATGATGACCGTGAATCGCAAATTCACGCGTGTGCCGATCTCGAGCGGATGCTCCGATTTGATGAACGCGCCCGTCGCCGAAATGTTCGTGACGTATTCCTGGATGAACGCGTCGAACGATTCGAACTCTTTGTTGATGGTGACCCGTTCACCGCCGCGCTTGTCTTCCCGCTTGTCCTCCACGGCTCACTTCCCTTCGATGTCGAACTGCTCGTAGTGATATTCCTTGCGCGGCACGAGGGTGATCTTGCGCATGTACTTGTTCTCGACGTCGGCGATGGCGGTCTTCTCCGCGCCCGAGAGCAAATCGATCACCGCGGGGTGTGCGTTGATGACGATCGTGTAGCCCGGCAGATCCGCGCGTTTTCTGCGGATTTCACGCATGATTTCGTACGCGATGGTTTCTTTCGACTGGAGCTGCCCGGTGCCGTCGCAATAGAAACACGGCTCGTGGAGGAGGCGTCCGAGGCTCTCGCGCGTGCGCTTGCGCGTCATCTCGATGAGGCCGAGCTCACTGATGCGATTGAGCGTCGTCTTTGCTTTGTCTTTTTGGAGGAGCTCCTCGAGCGTGCGCCGAACCTTCTCGCGGTTCTGCGCTTTCTCCATGTCGATGAGGTCCAAGATGATGAGACCGCCGATGTTGCGGAACCGGAGCTGGTAGGCGATCTCGTGCACGGCCTCTAGGTTTGTCTTGAGGATCGTGTCCTCGAGATCCTTCGAGCCCTTGCCGACGAAGCGACCGGTGTTGACGTCGATCGCGGTGAGAGCCTCGGCTTGATCGATGATGAGCGCGCCGCCGGACGGCAACGGAACTTTGCGGGAGAGCGCTCGACCGATCTCGTCTTCGATGCCGTACGCGTCGAAGATGGCTTCTTCGCCGTGATAGAGCGTGACGTCTTTCACGCGATCGGGCGCGAACATTTCGATGAAGCTCATGAGACGCTCGTATTGATGCTTGTCGTCGATGACGATCTCGTCGACCTCGTCGGTGAAGAGATCGCGCGCCGTTTTCAGGACGAGATCGAGCTCGCTCGAGAGCATCGTCGGAGCTCTCGCGCCTTCGCGCTTCGTCGCGATCTCGCCCCAGAGACGCACGAGATAGCCGATGTCTTGCTTCAGACCTTTTTTCGTGAGGCCCTCGGCGACGGTGCGCACGATGAGACCGCCCTGCTTCGGCTTGATGCTCTCGATCGTCTCGCGCAGACGTGCGCGCTCGCGATCGGAGCCGATGCGCTTCGAGATGCCGATGTGATCGACGGTCGGCAAGTAGACGACGTAGCGACCGGCGAGCGAGATGTGGCTCGTGCAGCGCGCGCCTTTCGTGCCGATCGGATCCTTCGAGATCTGGACGATGATCTCTTGTCCTTCTTTGACGACCTCGCGAATGGGCGTCGATTTCGAGATGCGGCCCGCCATGGCGCCGTGATCACGATTGCCGCGATTTCCTCGGTCATTTCGATTTCCTCGACCGCCTTGCTTGCCGCGTTGACCGCCGCGATCACCTCCGCGATCTCCGCCGCGATCCCACTCGCGGTCGCGTCCGCGACCTCGTCCTCGTCGCCCGCGTCCTTGACGATCTGCCGGGCCTGAGCGCGGCGGCGATGGCGCGCGCGGCATCGGATCGTTCGGATCGTGGATCGTGAAGCCCGGCATGTCCGGAAAGTCGTCGAGGTCGATGTGCTTCGCTTTCGCAGCGACCGGCGGCATCGGCGGCGTGACGGCTTCGGGCTGCCCGACGCGCGTCGGCGCTTCGTTCGCGAAGCGCTCGTCGGAGGTCGCTTGCAGCTGCGGCTCGCTCGAGAGCGTGATCGGCGGATCGCTCAGTGGCGGCGCGCCGGGCTCGCTCGGATCGTGGATCGAATGCGCGGCTCGTGCCGCGACCGCCACCTCGCGATCGATCGAGTCCGGACCCGACTCGGCGCCACCGGGCGCGGTCACTTCGCCGTCGTCCCAGCCCTCGTCCTCGTCCTTGCCTTTTTCTGCGTCGGCGTCTTCGTCTTTGTCGCCGTCGTCTTCGTCGTCCTTGTCGTCGTCGCTCTCTTGGTCGCTGTCCTCGTCGGCGTCCTCGTCTTCGTCTTCTGCGTCGGCGCGATCGGCGCGATCTTCCGCCGCCTCCGACGCGGATTCGACGGCGGCGGGCGGCAGCGAGATGGGCATCGTCTCGCCCGCAGCGGCTTTCTCTTCGATCTCGGCTTCGGCTTCTGCGTCGAGCTCCTCGACTCCCGTCGCTCCCGGCACTGCTTGGCCGTCATCGCGTGACGCCTGTTTTTTCCCGCCCGCGAGATAACCTTCGAAGTCGTCGGGACGGATCAAGTCTTCGACGTGCAAGAACGCGGCGCGCTCTTGTCCGACGTCGATGAACGCGGCTTGGAGGCCGGGCAAGACACGCGTGACTTTGCCGAGGACGACGTCCCCGACCGTGCTTGCCTTACCGCCTTTGATTTGACTGCGGCGCTCGATGTGGAGCTCCGCGATGATGCCGTCTTCGATGAGCGCTACGCGGGTCTCACGGATATCGGCGCTGATGACCAGAATGGTCTTTCCCATGACGCGGGTGAGTCTTTCTCGCCCCGAGCGCCAATGGGCACACGCTGCCATCGCGCCACGCGGTCCGTTTGGTGGACATTGCGGGCGGCCCTACGAAAGGAGGGTGATGAGCGACGTTGCGACAAGAGCGAGGGGCGTTGAGGGGAGCCTTCGAGTCAACGCGTTGGCCTGCGCACGTCCTGCTAGCGCGCAGGCCTGCGCGCGTCCTGAAAGACACCAGAAAACTTTGGCCTGAAAAAAAGGCCTCTTACTGCCTCGGGTTAGTACAACTCGGCCGGGCGGGCCAGCTCAAAAGGAGGCCGCGCCCCCAAGTAGGGACGGAACGGCCGATTTCCATGCGAATTGGCTTCGCGAACTCGCCGGGAGTTTGCTAGAAACGGTTTCGCTCGAAGTCTGAGCACATGTGGCCCTGTCGACTCGGAAACGTGAACCCCGCCAGGCCCGAGAGGGAGCAACGGTAGCGCGGAAGAGTGTGACGGGGCCTTTTCCTTTGCCTACTCATGACGCGCGCAAGCCGGCGCGCTAAAGGGCGTTCGTGAACCCAGCTTTCGAAGTAGCTCTCATCGCGCAGCGCGAGCTCCGCAGAAACTTTCGAAGCGCGAAGGGCGTCGTCATGGCCGTCCTGACTCTCCTCGGCGGAGTCGGTGTCGCGCTCGTTCGCCTGAAGGTCGAGCAACTGAACGCGGGCCGATTCAGCCCGGACGATGTCCAGCAGCTCCAGTCCGCGCTGCTCGTGAAGCAATACGGCGACGAGCAAGGCCACTATCTCGCGAGCGTTCCGCCCATCCTGCTCGGCATGCTCGTTCTCACGGTGTGGCTTAGCCCGCTGCTCGTGTCGGTCCTCGGCTTCGATGCCGTCGCCGGCGAAATGCAGCATCGCACCGTGCGCTACTTCACGATGCGCACGCGTCGCGTCTCGTATTACGCGGGAAAGTTTTTCGGGCTCTGGCTCGTCGTGTCGTGCATCACGCTCGCTCTGCATCTTTTCGTGTGGACGCTCGCCGTCTTGCGCGGCGGCGTGTCGTCGAGCGCCGCGTTCGGTTGGGGATTCCATTTGTGGCTCGTCACGCTGCCGATCTCGGCCGCATGGTGTGGCTTCGCGACCATCATCGGATCGCAGTTCAAGTCGCCGATTTTGTCGCTGATGGTGACGTTTGCCGTGTTCTTCGTGTTGTTCGTGCTCGGCCTCGTCGGCATGGTGAGCGAGTCGGCCTACTGGCTCGGTTACGTCTATCCGAACACGTTCGAAGATTGGATGCTCTCGCCTCACGCCGACAAGGTCGCCAAAGGCGCAGCGATTTGCATCGCGTGGGCGGCCGCAGCGACCGGCGCCGGCGCCGTTCTTTTCGCGCGAAAGGACGTGTGACATGGCCGACGAAGCGTCCGCCGAAAAAATCGATCCGCCGCCGAGCAGCGAGAAGCCCGGAGAGTCGAAAAAAGAAGCGCCCGCGAGCGAACGCTCGAGCGAGGCCACGGCCGAATCGAAGGCCCCCGAAAGCTCCGGCGACAAGCCGAAGAAGAAGAAAAAGAAATCGGCCGAGGTCGCGGTCCGGTTGCGAAAAGTCAGCAAGCGGTTCGGCGCGAAGATCGCAGTCGACGACATCACGCTCCAAATTCGCGCGGGCAGCGTCTTCGGTCTCATCGGTCCGAACGGCGCCGGCAAGACGACGACGTTCTCGATGCTCAGTGGATTTCTTCGTCCGACGAGCGGCTCGCTCGAGGTGCTCGGCTACGACCCGCAGCAGACCGACATGCTTCGCTCGCGCGTCGGCGTGCTTCCGCAAGACGCGATTTTGCCGTCGATCGAGAAGGTCGGAGAATTTCTGACGACGCTCGCGCGCTTGCAAATGGTGCCCGCGTCGGAGGCAGAGGGCCTCGCGCGATCGGTGCTCGAAGAAGTCGACGGTCGAGACTGGTGGCGCGTGAAATGCGGCGCGCTCTCGCACGGTATGGCGAAGCGCGTGCAGCTCGCGCAAGCGCTCCTCGGCAATCCCGACGTCGTGCTTCTCGACGAGCCGACGGCCGGTCTCGATCCGCGCAGCGCGTACGAGGTGCGGCAGCTGATCAAAAAACGAAAAGGCCGCTGCACGCTCATCGTGTCGAGCCACAACTTGCAAGAGCTCGAAGAGATCTGCGACGCCGCCGCGATTTTGGATCGCGGTCGTCTCATCGCGAGCGGCAGCATGAACGAGCTCACGGCCTCGACGCAGGAAGTGCACGTGAAGATCGCGCCGGCGCCCGGCAAAGACGGCTACCGCAGCGCGGAGCAATCCGTGCCGATGGGCAAGGTGCGCGAGCTCCCCGTCGTGAGCCACGCCGACTGGGACGACGAGCGAAGCGAGCTCGTCGTGCACTTCGATCGTCAAAAGTCCGATGCCGAAGGTGTCATCGCCCATGTGCTCTGGCTCCTCTTGAACGAGAAGGTGCGCGTGAGCGGCGTGTCGAAGGGCAAGGGCCTCGAGGCGCGCGTGATGGACCTCACCGGCGACGAAGGCGACGGCTACGAAGAAGAAGACGAAGACGACTGAAAGCGTCGAAAATCGCTGAAACGGCCAGATTTTCGCAGGAAACCACACGTTTCTTTTACGAAAATTGACGCGGATCTCGCGAGCATTCAGGGCCTCTCGTGCGTCAGTCTGAAACACGGAGGAATCATCATGAGAGCTCGTACGATTTTTTTGGCGACCGCGTTGACGTTGTCGCTGAGTGCCATCGGTTGCGGTAGCGCGAGCACCGAACCGAATACGCAAGCGGGCACCGGAACCTCCGCGACCGACGGCACGGCCACGAAGGCGGCGGTTGCCGTCAATTCCCACGGCATGGTGAAGCTAGTCGGCAATGCGCTCAGCGAAGTTCCGCTGCGCGCCGATCAACGCACGACGATCGAGAAGCTCGCGAGCGACGCGGAGACACGTCACGAGTCGATGGTGACGGCGCGCGCCGCCCTCTCGAGCGCGGTCGCCGCGCAGGTCGAAGCGGGAACGATCGATCAGGCCGCGCTGCAGCCGCAAATCGACGCGCTCGTTGCGGCGATGGATGCGTCACGCCCCGCCGATCGCGCTGCGTTCCAGCAGCTGCACGATCTGCTCGACGCCTCGCAGCGCCAAGCTTTCGTCGATGCGTTCCGCGCGCAGATGAAGGCGCGGCACGAAGATCATGAAGGTCACGAAGGCCATCATGGCCACGGCGCGAAGCTCGAAGAGTGGTCGACGGCGCTGAGCCTCACCGACGCACAGAAAGATCAGATCAAGAGCTCGATGCAGACCGAGTTTGCCGCGCACTCGCAAGACTTCGCCGGAAAATTGGCGGACATGAAGGCCGCGCACGAGAAGCGCAAGCACGCGCTCGACAACTTCGCCGCCGACAGCTTCAAGGTCGACGACGCGCTCCCCGCGCAGGTCGACACGAAAGCGAAGGCGCGAGAGATGACCACGCACATGATTCGCTTCGTGCAGGTCGTCTTGCCGACGCTCACCGCCGAGCAGCGCAAGATCGCCGCGGACAAGATTCGCGCGAAGGGCGCATCGCACGAAGAAGAAGGTGCGCCCGCTCCGCTCTGATCTCCCGAGCGGACGCGCGCAGGTTGCGCGCTTTCGAACGAATCGAAATAAGCTACAAAACAAGCCTATTGGAACTGCACGCCGCCGGTGACCGAAATGTCGGATGCCGGCGGCGTCAATGTATCGACGAGCTCCTGTCCGTCGAGCGACGTGATGCGCACCGTGATCGCCGCCGCGCCGGCGCCGCTCGCGTCGACGAAGTAGTTGTAGCTCTCGCGATTCACGGGAGCGAAGCCGGACGCGCCCTGGATTTCGAGCGAGGTGATCGGCAAGCGTGAGTTGCGGACTTGGATCGCCGTCCAGTATTGCGACGTGCCGTCCTTGTAGTGATACGTGACGGGCCCGGACACGTTGCATTCGACGACGTGCCACGTGATGGCGACATTGCCGGCGGAGACATCGGCGATCTTCGCGAACGCGCTCTGGCTCAAATCGAGATGGCCCATTTCGCACTCGGGGCAGCGATCGACGATGCGCACGGTGACGTCGCCTTTCGGTCCGGCGACGGCGACGCATTCGCCGCACACCGCGCTGCCGTTCCATTCGGGATCGTCCATTGCCGCGACGTCGAGATCGTTCGGTGACGGATCGAACGAGCAGTTTCCGCTGCCGTCGGCGGCGTAATAGGTGGCGCGCCCGCTCTCGGACGGTCCGACGTAGCTGCCGGCGGCTCCGCCCGATCCTCCACCGTCCACGCCGCCACCACCTCCGCCTCCTCCATCGCTGCCGCCCGGACCGCCGGCGAGGGAAGGCACCGTCACGCCGCTACTGCAGGCGGCGGCGGATGCGAAAATCACCACCTGTGCGAGGGCAACGCGCATCTCCCAAGAATAGCTGCCAATCGCACGCACGCCGTATGGCGTGCTAATTTCTCGTCATTCGGGAGGAGTGGCCGAGTGGTCTAAGGCACCGGTTTTGAAAACCGGCGAGGGTGCAAGCCCTCCAGGAGTTCGAATCTCTTCTCCTCCGCTATCCTTTTTCACATGCGATTCGAGACGCTCATCGAGTTCTGGAAAAACGCTGGCGAAGCTCGTTGGTTTTCGAAGAACGCCGACTTCGATGCGGAGCTTCGGACCAAGTTCATGGACGCGCATCTCGCCGCCGCCGCGCGCAAGCTCGATGCGTGGGCCGAGCGTCCCGATGGTGCGCTCGCGCTCGTCGTCTTGCTCGATCAATTTCCGCGGAACTGTTTTAGGGACACCGCGCACATGTTCGCGACCGATCCGCTCGCGCGCCGTTTCGCGCTACGTGCGATCGACGCGAATGTCGATGCCGAGGTCGACGACGCGCTTCGTCTCTTCTTCTACATGCCGCTCATGCATTCCGAAGATCTCGCGCTTCAAGATCGCGGCGTGGCGATTTTCGAAAAGGTGAAGCCGGATCTCGCGAAATACGCGATTACCCATCGCGACATCATTCGGCGCTTCGGTCGTTTTCCGCATCGCAACGCGGCGCTCGGGCGCGAGACGACGCCGGAAGAAAAAGCGTTCCTCGACGGCGGCGGCTTCGCAGGTTGAGGGCTACTTTTTCGCGTCGTTCGTGTGGCAGTTCGTGCAGCCGAAGCCCTGGTGCGTCTTCATGTCGTACGGCTGCTGGCCGAGCATCGACGCCATGTCGGGGACGACGTGCTCCATCATGAACTTCGCGGCCACCGGCTTCTTGGCCGCGAGCTTTTTGAAGTCTTCGGGCTTGCTCGGCAACACGGGGAGCTTCGGGTTCGGCATCTTGAACGAGCCGTCCGACGCACCGTCGCCGTGACAGGTCTTGCAGTTCATGTCGGCGAAGCGCTTCGCGTCCCATCCCGTGAACTCGTCTTTCATCTTCGGGAAGACGGTGTGCTTCATGAAATCCATGCGCTGCTCGTGATTCATGTCATTCCACGCGCTCGGCGCAGCAGCGGCGGTCGATGCGCTCGGAGCAGCGCTCGCGGCGGTCGATTCGGTCGGTGCGGCCGACGCGGAGGGCATGCTCGTTTGGGATGCCGAAGCCGTCGGCGTGGTCGGCGCTGCCGGCGGCGGTTGTCCGCCTCCGCACGCGATCGAGAGAGCGGGAGCTGCGCACGCGACAACGAAGGCGATCTGGAGACCCGTGATTTTCATGGGCGCCACTATTAACGGGGTCTCTGCGTTACGTCAAAAAAAGCAGCACCCGGTCTCAACGGCTTTTCACGCCGCCCTTCGACAAATGCGAGACCGCATCGCCGAGACCGTCGAGCGTGAGCTGATACATGGCGAACACTTCGGAGAGCGCCTGCGCCGTGCCGCCGCGCCAATACGACGGCGGCTCGGGATTCAGCCACGCGCTCTTTCGAAAATGATCCGCGAGCATCATCATCCAGCGGATGCCCGGCATGCTCTCGGCATTGGGCTTCGATGCGTAGTAATCCCAATCGCCGCCGCCGAGGAGCTCGGCGGGATGCATCGCAGCGTCGCCCACGACGACGAGCTTCCATTCGGGTGAGCAACGCTCCAGGAGATCGCGCACGGACGTGGGCTCGCTGAATCTCTCGGTTTCGTACACCCGACCGTAGATGCAATTGTGGAGGTAGTAGGTCTTCACCTCGCGCAAGTTCGATGCGCGCTTTGCCGCAGAAAACAGCTTCGAAACGAGATGTGCGTAGGGATCCATCGATCCTCCGACATCCATCAAGAGCAGCACGCGCACGTTCGATTTGCGTGGAGGGCGCAGCACGATCTCGAGCTCGCCCCCATTCTTCGCCGTCTCCGCGACCGTCTCGTCGAGATCGAGCTCGAGATGCTCGCCCTCACGATGAAATGCGCGGAGCTTGCGAAGCGCGACCTCCATCTGCCGCACGTCGAGCACGAGATCGGATCGATACCCCTTGTACTTGCGCGCATCGGCCACGGCCATCGCGCTGCGTCCTCCGCCGAGAGGACCGACGCGCACGCCGTTCGGATTTGCGCCGAACGCGCCGAACGGGCTCGTGCCGCCCGTGCCGATCCACCGATTGCCGCCGTCGTGTCGCTCCTTTTGCTCGCGCATGCGCTCTTCGAAGAGCTTGCGCAATTCCTCCATGTCGAGCTTTTGGAGCACGGCGAGCTCTTCTTCGGAGAGCTCACGTCGATTTTTCGGATCCTTCAGCCACTCCGCGAGCTCGTCGATCATCTTGATGGCGATCGCTGCGATGCCGCGAAAATGGCTGGAAAACGCCTGATCGAACGCATCGAGATCCGACTCGCGATGCACGCATAGCGCGCGCGCCACGAAATAGAAGCCGTCGAGCGACGAGTCGTGCAATCCGAACGACATCGCCTTCGCGAGCGACATCGCTTCTTGCGCGCCCACCTTCAACTTGCGCGCGCGAAGCTCGTACAAAAACGGAACGACGACGTCGGCGGACATGTTCAGCCGCCTCTCATGGCGCGCCGAGCTTGTCGTCGATCTGCTTTTTCAGATACGCGCGCGAGATGGCGCCGAGGTTGTTCTCGTCGAACGAGCTCCCTTGGTAGTGCGTGACCTTCGCGTCGAAACTGGCCGGCGCGGGAATGGAGAACGCGACTTGGCAGGTCGCCACGTTCTTGGGATCGAAGACGACCAAGCGTCCCGTGGCGAAGCCGCCGGAGAACGACTGGTTGTCGATGGAGGACGCTCGCCCCCCAGTCTGCACGTCGACGACACCCCATGATGCCGCCGTCGCGAGCTTGTCGGCGCTCGGTTTGTCGCGCGTGTGCAAGTACGTCACCACTGCGGGTGACCCTGACGGATCGAGGTCGACGTTCGAATCGGGGTCTCTGGTCTCCGCGCCGTTCAGCACGACTTTGCGCCACTCCGTGAGCAGCGGGAGTTTCGCGAGGATCCGCAGATCACGCTTGTTCACGCGCACGTCGGTCTTCGCGGCGCCGGCCGCGCATTCGGGCAGCTTTTCGGGCGCCGCATCGAGCGCCTTCGAGACGGCGGTAGCCCGGTCGACGACGCGTGGGTCGTCGCTCGCGCGCTTCACGGGCGCCGGTCCGATGTTTCCTGGCTCCCGCGGAAGGTCGAGCCCGAAGCGATCGGACAGAGACTGAGCGAGCGCGCCATAGAGATCCGTTTGCTGCTCGGGCGCGTAGGTGATGGTGACAAAATCACCCGTCTTCGGATCGTAGCCGTTGTCCCTCGCGAAGTTGCGGTCGGCAGCCAC
>JAICXU010000302.1 GCA_025934595.1 Polyangiaceae bacterium
AAGCATGCGACCGCGAGCACGCGCGTGGCCGAGCTCGCGGCGACGATCGCATCGTGCGCAGCGAGGCTCGCGAATTTGTTCGGCGCGGTCACGAAGGGCAGGCCCGTGAGCGTCGCGATTTCTTCCGCGACCATGCGCGCGTAATCCGGATGCGTGTTGAGCCCGGTGCCGACCGCGCTTCCGCCGAGCGCGAGCTCGTAGAGACCTGCGAGCCCTTCTTCCAATTTCTTCTCGGCGAACGCGAGCTGCGCTGCGTAGCCGCTGATTTCCTGGCCCAACGTGAGCGGCGTCGCATCCATCAAGTGCGTGCGGCCGATCTTCACGATGTCGGAAAAGTCCCTCGATTTCTTTTCGAGCGTGCCGCGCAGCTTCGCGACGGCGGGGAGGAGCGCTTTCTTGATCTCGACGGCGGCCGCCACGTGCATCACCGTCGGAAACACGTCGTTCGACGATTGCGATTTGTTGACGTCGTCGTTCGGGTGAATCGGTTTCTTCGATCCCATTTCGCCGCCCGCGATCTCGATGCCGCGATTCGAGATGACCTCGTTCGCGTTCATGTTCGATTGCGTGCCCGAGCCCGTTTGCCAGACGACGAGCGGAAAGTGCGCGTCGAGCTTGTTGGCGATCACCTCGTCGCACGCCTTCACGATCAAATCTGCCTTCGCCGGGTCGAGCTTTTTCAGCTTCACGTTCGCGATGGCCGCGCCCTTCTTCACGATGCCGAACGCGCGGATCATTCCCGACGAAAATCGATGGCCGCCGATCTTGAAGTTCTGGAGGCTCCTCTGCGTTTGCGCGCCCCAATACTTGTCCGCGGGCACCTCGATCTTGCCCATCGTGTCGCTTTCGATTCGCACGCTCATGACCATGCTGCCTCCGGGAAGCTCGTTACCACTTCTCGGAGATTTTGGGGACGCATGACGAAATCGTCGAGGTTTTGCGTCGAATCGCGTGTTTCGTACTCCTTCGGGAGTAGCAGCGCGTACCAACGCAAACGGCGCCGCGCTCACCAAGGAGCGCCGCGCCGTCTTTGACCGTTCGGTCAATTTTGGATTTTGGATTTTTCAGTTCGAGTGCGATTCGCGCTCGCCGCGACGCTTCGCGCCCGTGGCCATTCCGCCTTTGCGGCCCGCTGCGCGAGCTTCTTCGCTGTTGAAGCGATGCGCCGTTCCTGCGCGCTGAGCAGCCTTGCCACCGCGGCTCGCCAGCTCGCTCACGAGCTTGGGATCCATTGCCGCGAAGCCGCGCTTGCGACGCGGTTGCTCTTCGGTGGGGCGGGGATCGGTCACGATGGAATTGATATCTGCCATGGGGAAGCTCCTTTCGAAACTGCGGTGCAATTTCTCGTTGCGCGGGTCTCAAGCAGAGAGCGCGCCACGCAGGATCCCCTGGAAAAAAGGCCATTTCGTGTGGTTGAGGCGTGTAGCGTTCTGCCTCATGCGTCAGATTGGGTGAGCGTAAAAGCTCACCATCGTGTGGTTGTCTTGTGGAGAACTGCAGGCTACGTGGGATGTCGATCTCGTTCCGACTCAGTTCACGATGGGCGCAGACGAACGCTACTTTCGATGGATCTACGGAGGCGCCGAGGCGCACGGGCTCTTCTTTGCGTTCATGGTAGCCACGACGATCGTGGGCGGCGGCTGGGGAGCGCTCGCCTTCGTTCCGTTTTTGTGGCGCGCGTCGACACGGCGCCTCGTGACCGCGCTCTTCATCACCTTCTTCGTCGCGGCGACCGTCGATACGGCGATGAAGCTCGCGTTCGGCCGCCTCCGACCGTGCTTCTCGCTCCAAGGCGTCACGGCGCTTTACGGCTCGCCGACAGGCTATTCGTTTCCGAGCGGGCACGCGCTCGGTAGCTTTTGTTTCGCCGGATTTCTGACCGCGACGGCGTTCGAAATCGCGCGAAAAAAACCCGAGAAGCGCGCGGTCGCGTGGATTGCGTCGCTCGCCGCGATCGTGTTCGCCGCGTGCGTCTCGCTCTCTCGCGTGTATCTCGGCGCGCATTTTCCGAGCGACGTCGCCGGCGGCGCGATCCTCGGCTTTCTGATCGGATTCGCCGGCTCGAAAGCGTTCCAGTCGTACGAGCGTGGTCGCGCCCAAGCCAAAGCGCCATGACCGGGTGTGCTCGTCGGAAACGTACGCATTCGGAAAATCGCCAAAAAAAAGGGAAAGCTGCCCCAAGCTTGCACTTCGGCCGAGGATCGACTCAAAGTACGCATGTGAGCTTGTACCAACGCCTGCTCTTCGTCGCGCTCGGAGCCTTCGTGTGGCTCTTCGCGCCGAGCGCGTTTGCGGCGGCTCCGCAATGCGACGTGCGAGCCGCGACGACGCTCGCTCCGCCGCCGACGCTCGAGGATCTCACGTCCTCGGTCGATCTCGGGGACGCTTGCACGCCCAGCGTTCCGCTCGACGCCGTCCATCAAGGTCACGGCTCGAACGACGTCGTTTTTTCGGGATCACCCGACGCTGCGCTCCAAAAGGGCGCCGTCCTTCCGCCGGCTCCGCGTTCGGATCTTCTTCCGCGCGCTCGTGAAATCATCGCCGCGCCGGCGGGCGTGCGTACGTCGATCGATCGACCACCGCGCGCGTAGCTTTCTCGCGGAACGCGGGGTCAGTCGAGTCGCTGGCAAAAATGCGCGCTGCAGGATCGCGCGCCAAAAAAATCGATGCGTCGCGAGAAATTCGCGTCGCATGCGCGCAGTTCGCCTTCGCGGGTGCGCGCAAATCTCCGTACAAGTCCACCTTCACTTCGAGATAGAGAGACGTCATGAGCAAAGACAAAGAATCCGACAAACCTTCGCCCCGTACGAATTACGGCGACGATGGAGCGGGAATGAACACGGGCGTGGCCATCGTCGGCTTCGTCCTCTGCTTCCTCGCGGGCATGGCCCTCATGTGGGGCTACGACGCGCGCCGCATGAAAGAAGGCATTTCAGGCGACACCGCCGTCGCGTGGAGCGACGACGATTCGCCGATTCCGGTCGACAGCAAAGATCCCGTGTGGGGCAAGCGCGACGCACCGGTCACCATCGTGCAGTTCTCGGACTTCCAGTGTCCGTTCTGCTCGCGCGTCGAGCCCACGATGGACCAAGTTCGCCAGACCTACGGTCCCGACAAGGTCCGCATCATCTGGAAGAACAACCCGCTTCCGTTCCACCCGAACGCGCATCCCGCCGCCGAGGCCGCCGAAGGCGTCTTCGCGCTGAAGGGCAACGACGCATTCTGGAAGTGGCACGACGCGGCGTTCAAAGATCAGAAATCGCTCGGCACCGACAGCTACGTGAAGTGGGCGCAAGCCGCCGGCGTCACCGATGTCGCGGGCTACCAGGCCGGCCTCTCGTCGCACAAATGGGCCGACAAGGTCGACAAGGACAACGCCGAGGGCAAGCAAGTCGGCGTGAACGGAACGCCGGGATTCTTCATCAACGGCGTCGAGGTCTCCGGCGCGCAGCCTTTCGACAAGTTCAAGGCCGTCATCGACCAAGAGCTGCAAAAGGCGCAAGCGAAGATCGCGAGCGGCACGGCCAAGGACAAGATCTACGTGGCGATGTCGTCGGAGAACAAGAAGAACGCGCCCGCCAAGACCGACGAAAAAGAAGACGAGAAAGAAGACACGACGACGGTGTGGAAGGTGCCCGTCGGAAAATCGCCGGTCACCTGGGGCGGCGAAAAAGCGCTCGTCACAATCGTGGAGTTTTCGGACTTCCAGTGCCCGTACTGCAAAAAGACCGAGCCCACGCTCAAGCAAATCCACGACACCTACGGCGACAAGGTTCGTCTCGTTTGGAAGAACGAGCCGCTCCCGTTCCACGATCGCGCGGAGCCTGCAGCCGAAGTCGCGCTCGAGGCGAAAGCCGAAAAGGGCAACGAGGGATTCTGGGCCGCCCACGACGCGCTCTTCGATTCGCAGCCGAATCTGAAGGACGAGGATCTCGACAAGGTCGCGCAGAAGCTCGGCCTCAACATGGACAAGGTCCATGAAGCGATGAAAAACCACTCCCACAAAGCGGAGATCGACGCTGATCAGGACGTGGGCGAGGACTTCGCCGCCAACGGTACGCCGCACTTCTTCATCGACGGTCGCCGTCTCGTCGGCGCGCAGCCGTTCGAGAAGTTCAAGGCGATCATCGACGACGAGATGACGAAGGCGCAGACGCTCGCCGCGAAGGGCACGAAGCCGGGCGAAGCCCTCTACGAGGCGCTCATCGCGAACGGCAAAGAGCCGCCGCCGCCGGAAAAGAAGGAGATTCCGATTCCGACGAACGGCCCGGTGAAGGGCAACATGAAGGCGAAGGTCACGATCGTCGAGGTCAGTGACTTCCAGTGCCCGTTCTGCAAGCGCGCCGAAGATCAAGCCATGAGCCAGCTCATGAAAGATTTCGGCGACAAGGTGAAGGTCTACTGGCGCAACAAGCCGCTCCCCATGCACCCCGACGCACCGCTCGCCGCGCAAGCCGCGATGGAGGCGTTCAAGCAAAAGGGATCGGACGGGTTCTGGAAATACCACGACACCCTCTTCGCGAATCAGCAGACGCCCGACGGCATCAAGCGCCCGGCCCTCGAGAAGTACGCGCAAGAGCAAGGCCTCGACATGACGAAGTTCAAGGCCGCGCTCGACAGCCAGTCGCACAAGCCGGAAGTCGACGCCGACGCGAAGGTCGCCGACGACGCCGGCATCAGCGGCACGCCTGCATTCAGCATCAACGGCTACTTCATCAACGGCGCGCAGCCGTACGGCAAGTTCCGCAAGCTCGTGGAACGCGCGCTGTCGGAAGCGAAGTAACTCGAGAAAAAGAGCGGAGCTCGGACGATGAGAACTTGGAAAAACGCATCCATCGCAATTTCTCTCGTCCTCGTGGCGTGCGGAGGATCACCGCCGCACGCCGCGAAAGCCCCGTCACCCGATTTGAAGGTCGCGAAGGGCGGCTCCGATGCTCCGCCTCCGGCGACGACCGCTTCGTCCGAAGACGACGCCGCCATTCCGATCCGCGCGACCGACGCGACGTGGGGCAATCGTCTCGCGCCCGTCACGATCGTCGAGTTCGAAGATTTTCAGTGTCCGTTCTGCTCGCGCGCCGAGAAGACGCTCGACGCGATCAAAGAAGAATACGGACCCGACAAGCTGCGCGTCGTCTGGAAAAACAATCCGCTGCCGTTTCATCCGAACGCGCGGCCCGCTGCGGAGTGGGCGATGGGCGTGCTCGCGCTCGGCGGTCCGCAAGCGTTTTGGAAATTCCATGACGCTGCTTTCGGCGATCAAGCCGATCTCGG
>JAICXU010000018.1 GCA_025934595.1 Polyangiaceae bacterium
ATTCGCTCACCGCCCCCGCGTTCGACGACAACGGCAACGGCATCATCGACACGAGTCAGATCAAGCTCGACGAATCGAGCACGTGCGTCGTCGATCTCTACTTGGACGAGCTCGGCGATGGCGTGCTCGATCCCGCGTACGCCGGCGGCCTCGTCGGGATCGGCGATGTCCGGAGCGAGCAGCGCCGAGACATCAAGGTGACGATGACGCCTTGAGAAGGTTGTAGATTACAACAATTCTTTTTTACCCGCGGCCTTGAGCGCATCGACGGCGGCGCGCACGTCCTGCGCGCGCTCGCGCGGGATCACGAGGAGCGCGTCGTCGGTCTCGACGACCACGAGGTCGCTCACGCCGACGAGCGCGATCGCCTTGTTTTTGCCTGTTTTCACGCCCGTCGTGAGATCGACGACGAGATTGTTCTTTGCTTCGACGACGATCGATCCGGCCGGCGCGGCGTTGCCGGCTGCGTCTTTTTTCGCGAGCTCCCAGGCGCTCTCCCAGCTGCCGACATCGCTCCAACCGAAGTCGCCTTGCACGACGGCGAGCTTCTTCGCCTTCTCCATGACGCCGTTGTCGATCGAGATGGAAGGTAGCTTCGGAAAAACTTCGGCGAGCGCCTTGGGCTCCTCGCCCTTCCTCGCTGCGTCGTCGATTTTGCGCATGCCATCTGCCAGATCGGGCAAGTAAGTGTCGATTTCGGCAATCATGTCCTTCGCACGGAAGAAGAACATGCCGCCGTTCCACAGGTGTTTGCCGCCCTTCAAGAACTCCTCGGCGCGCTCGCGATTCGGCTTCTCGACGAAGCGCGCGACCTCGAACGTGTCGCCGTCGATTTTCTTGCCGACCTCGATGTAGCCATAGCCGGTTTCGGGACGCGTCGGCACGATGCCGATCGTCGTCAAATATCCCTTTTTCGCCGACTCGATCGCGGCTGCCACCGTCTTGCGAAAGCCATCTTCGTTCGCCATGAAGTGATCGCTCGGAAGCACGCACACGATGGCGTCGGGATCTTTGCGTGCGATCGTCGCCGTTGCCCACCCGATGCACGGCGCCGTGTTGCGCGGAACGGGCTCGGCCAAGATTTGATTCTTCGGCACGCCCGGCAAGACGTTTGCGCTCGCGTCCGACAAATGCGCGCCGGTCGCGATGAACACGTTCTCTTTTGTGATGAGCGGATCGAGCCTTCGCACCGTCGCCGCGAGGAGGGATTCGTTCGGATCGGCCGCGAGCGCGAGGAGCTGCTTCGGCCGCGAGCTTCGCGATGCAGGCCAAAATCGAGTGCCAGCGCCGCCTGCCATGATCACCGCGTAGACGTTCATCGATCCTCCGGAATTTCGCCCATTTCGAGCGGGCGATCTATACGACGAACGAGGCCAAAACGTGCGCTCCTCGGCTCCGCTTTTTCCGCTGCTCGCCCCAATCGGCTTGTTTTTGTGCCTTTTTGTGGGCTGCGCGCGCGAATCGCTCCCGGAGCTCATCAAGCTCTCGGACGTCGTGCCGCGTGAGGTCGAGGTCGGCGACAAGCTCGAGATCCAAGGCGATGGTTTGCCGCAAGGGCGAACCGCGCGCGTGACGTTTCGCGGCGACCTGCATCGGCCCGGAGAAGCAAAGCCCGAGCACGTGACGTTCTCCGAGGCGGGTGAGGTCGCCTCGTCCGATCGCGTGCTCGTCGCGTACACCGAGGGCATGCAAAACGAGCTGTGCGGCGCCGGAAGCGATGCGGTGCACACGACGTTCGAAGGATCGATCGAGGTCGCGTTCCCAGCGACGATGATGGCCGCGCCGCCGATCGCCGCCACGCTCGCGCACGCGTCGATCGATTTCAGACCGCCGCTGCCTGCGACCTCGGCGGCGATGACCGAAGGCGAGCGGATGGCGACGTTCGCAGGATTTCGGCTGGTCGATCGAGAGGCACGTGGCTCGGGGCTCGGCGTCGCGTCGGTCGATCCTGGCTCGCGTGCCGATCGCGCCGGGCTTCGCGATGGCGACGAGATCGAATCGTTCAACGGCGTGCGCGTGCTTTCGGTCGCCGATCTCGCGATGGTCGAGGGCGCGCGAGCCGCGGCGCTGAGCGTGCATCGCGCCGGGGGCAGCGAGACGCTGACGCTCGACGTCGAAGGATTTCGTCCCGCGCCCGTGGCCGATCGGTTCGCGCTTCTTTCCGCGCTCGCGCTTTTCGTTGCGGGCCTCCTGCTCTTCGCGTCGCCGGCGTCGCCGCGTCTCCTCGCGATGGCGCGACGTGCGCATGCGGACGGTGGAGCGATCTTTCGCGCGCCGATCGCGGGATGGTCCAAAAATCGCGGTGTTTTTACGTCATCGGTGGCGCTCGTCGCCGCGATGATCGCTGCGCCGTGCGCGGTCGAAGCGTCGCCCGCGCACGTCGACGTGCCGTCGATCTTCGGCGGCGTCGCTCTCGTCTCCATCTTGCTCGCGCTCGCTTCGCGTGGCTTCGTGCACGGTCTTCGCGCGATCGCGTGTCATGCGTGCATGGCGTGCGCGATGGCAGGCGTCGTCGTTCTCACGGGCTCGCTGCGCGTCGCGGACATTGCCGCGACCCAAAGCATGGTGCCTTGGTCTTGGAATGCATTTCACGGCCCGGCGGGAATGGCTCTCGGAGTCGCATATCTCGCCGCCGCGATCGCTTCGACCGCGAGCGGCGCGAACGAAAACGGGAACGCGCTCGAGCCTTCGTCCATGCCCGCTCCGCTCACGCTCGGAGACGCGTTCCGGCTCGCGCTTGCGTGCTCGCTCGCGGCGCTGCTTTTTCTCGGTCATCCGCATTCCGGTGTGCCGCGTGCGTTCTCGCTCGCGATCACATTTGCGGAAGGCGCCGGCCTCTTTTGGATCGCGGCTGCGGCGCGACACGTGGCGCGACGACCTTGGCGTCTCGCGCGTCTCGTGCCGGCATCGGCTTTCGCGCTCACGCTCGCTCTTGCGCAGTCCGCATGCCGATTCGATCGCCGGATCGACGCGATTTTGGCTTGGTCGATGATCGTGGTCGCGACGCTCGTCGCGGTGCACGTGTGGGCGGTCGTTCGTGCCGCGGGGCAGTCGTCCTCGGCGCTCGCCCTGCGGCCGAGCCCCTTTCTTTAGCACGTGCTCGCGGACAGCCTGCTAGTGTGGCGACCATGTTTTCTCGGGCATTCGTCGCCCTCAGGCCCGTCGCGGCCCTTCCTCGTCCACGCTCATGATCGACACGCACGGCGCCATCGTTCATGTCGAGCTTGCTCCGCAGCTCTGGAGCGTCGTGTTCTTTCCGTTCGCGGCGGCCGTGGCCGTCGTCTATCTCGGCACGACGCTCGCGAGCGTAACGGGTCGCGAAAAAGAAGGGACGATGGCGCTGCTCGCGCGTGTCGCGGTGGGAGGTCCGCTGCTCGCGCTCGTGACGCTCGCGTTCTACGCGTACGACCTCGCGTCGCGTGCGGCCTCGTCGCGCTATCTGCTCGTGCATCTCGGCAATCTCCTGCGCATCGGTCAGCTCGACGCGAACCTGGATTTTGCCCTCGATCCGCTGTCGGCCACGCTGGCTGTCGTCGTCACGTTGGTCGGCACGGCCGCGCTCGTGCTGCTGACGGCGAAGATGAAAGAGTCTTCGTGGCGGCTTCTTGCCCGCGTCGACGCGCTCGTTGCTGCTGCGCTCGTTCTGCTGCTCGCGGACAATTTGCTCTTCGCATTCTTGGGGTGGGGCGCGATCGGCGCTCTCGTCGCGTCCCTTGCGCGTGCATCGCGTGAGCCGGCGCCGCGCGCGCGTCGCGTTTCGTTCACGACGTCGCGCGTGAGCGATGCTGCATTTCTCGTCGCGACTGCCGTCCTCTTTTGGAATCTCGGCGGAACCTTCTCCGAAGGCGACTACGTCCCCGATCTCGACGCGCGATTTTCCGCGATCTCGAGCATCGCGTCGACCGGCCCCGTGGCGCATCTCACGCCGGGCATGAAGGGTTTCGTCACGCTCACGAGCTATCCGGGCGCGGTCGTCTTCGCGGACGACTCGCACATTCCGATCATGAACGGGGACGCGCCTGCGCGATCGCCCTTCGTTCATCAAAAGGTCGACGCCGGCATGCACACGTTCCGCATCCATCCGGGCGCAGGCCTCGACGATTCGATCGTCGCGCACACGCGCTTCGCGGAAAATGCGGACGTCGAGCTCGTCCTCGTCGGCGCGACGACTTCGTTCCGAGAGATCCGCGATCAGCTCGCGCTCACCGACGATCACGGCGCGCCATGGCGCAAGGACGCGATCTCGTCTCGCCACGCGATTGGCTCGATCGGCGCCATGACGCTCGCGTGCCTATTTTTCCTGCTCGCCGCGTGTGCGCGCGCCTCCGCGTTTCCCTTCGACAGCATGCTGGCGGACGACAGTGACGCTGCCTCGCAGCCCATCGCGGGGCTCGTGCAGGCGGTCGTCATGGGCTCGGCGGCGTACCTCCTCGCGCGCATCGCATTTCTCTTCGAGCTCTCGGCGACCGCGAGCACGATCTCGGCGTGCGTGGGCGCCGTCACCGTGCTGCTCGCCGCTCTCGCCGCATGTGCGGCCACGACGCCCGCACGTCTCTTCGGTCATGTCGCCACGGCGCACTTCGGCGTCGCTCTCGTCGCGATCGCGGTAGGAGCACCCATCGCCGGCGTCGCTCTCGTCGGCATCTCGTCGCTCGCGCTCGCAGCCTTCGGCGCTCTCGGCGAGCCCGCCGCCGCGACGACCGGCACTGCACGCTGGATCGCGGCCGGGCTCGCGGCCGCGCCGGTGCCCGGCCTCGGCGTCTCTTACACGACCGTGCGCGCCGTGAGCGCAGCGCTCGGCTCGGACCGCCTCGTCCACGTCCCCGGCGCCGCCATCGCCGTCACGACGGCAGGCGGGCTCGGCGTCCGTGCTTTTGCGATCTGGAAATATGTGTATGTTACATATAAAAAAGACGTAAAATCAGCGGCAAAATCATCGAAGAAAGACGCTCCCGCGAAAACGTCGACGGCCTCTCGGATCGCGCTCGGTCTCTTCGGCCTCGCGCTCGCGGCCGGCATCGCGTCCGACACGGGCGGGCTGCACATCCTGACCACTGACGCGTCGGTCCTCGTGAGGTGGCTCGCGCCATCGGTGCCGACGGCAACTGCCCACGAGAGTGGCGGGCTCGACTTCATCGCGTTCGCGCTCGCGTACGGCGCGGCGCTCGCTGGGTATGCGCACCTCCGTTCGCGCGCGCTCGTCAAAAATGGGCTCGATCTCTCCGCGACCCGCGTCGGCACGTGGCAGGCGACGAGACAGAAGGACGGCGGACGACTCACGCGTGCCGCGGCGTCCATCCTGGAGCGCGCGTCGCTGCTCGCGAGAGATACGGAGCGCTATGTCGTCGACGGTATCATCGGTGCGCTCGCCGGACTCGTTCGTGCCGCAGCCCACGCGCTGCATTTCGTGAAAGGGGAGGACGCCCGATGAGCCTGCGCGCGTTCGTCGGTTTCTTCGTGTCTCTCGTCGTGCTCATCGTGGCTTGTCGCGACGCGCGCGCGGATTCGGCGGCGCGCGGAAAAATCGTGCTGTCGGGCGGCGGCGGCAGCGCGCTCGTCCTCACGCCGCAAGAAGGCGTTTTTCGCGGCGAAATGACGATCACGAACGCCGGCGACGATCCGCTGCTCGTTTCGCGCGTGGCTCCGCGCGGTGACGAGAACGACGTTCGCTCGCCGCCGAAGCTCACGGCCAAGTTCACGGAGGGCGATGCGACGAGCGCGAGCATCGCGCCGCACGCGTCGAAGAAGGTGGCGGTCGTGTGGGCGCCCGCGCACGAGACGAGCATGAAGCAGCTCTGGGGACAGATCGTCGTCACGTCCACCGACGACGCGGCGGGCGAAGTGGCGATGGGCGTGCACGCGCAAGCACCGTCCGCCGTTCCCCTCCTCTCCGAGCATCTGCTCTCGTGGATTTTGTTTCTGCCCATCGCGGGGGCCGCGCTCATCCTGCTCCTTCATCTCCTGCGCGCCGGAACCGACGACGTCGTGCAGAAGATCGCGCTCGGAGTCAGCGGTGCGAGCACCGTGCTTTCGTTCTGGCTCTTTCGCGCGTTCGATTCCGGCATCACGCGCGCCGACGGCAACGACGGCTTCCAATTCATCGAGCGCGCGTCGTGGATTCGTTCGGTGCACGTGGAATATTTCGTCGGCGTCGACGGCCTCAGCGTCGCGATGGTCCTCGTCGCGTCGGTCGTGTCGTTCGTCGGCATCGTCGCGAGCATCGGCGCGGGCACGCGAAAAAAGGCTTATTTTGCCGGCTTTTTGTTGCTCTCGGCGAGCATCACCGGGCTCTTCGTCTCGCTCGACCTCGTTCTCTTCTTCGCGTTCTGGTGTGCATTCTTCGCGGCCGCGTACCGGCTCGTGGCATCGCGCGGAGAGGCCGCGGAGATCGCAGCATCGAAGCTCGGCCTCGTTGGTCTCGTGTCGAGCGCGCTGCTCCTCGTCGCGATCTCGGGTCTCTACGAGCACTCGCAGCGCACGTTCGCCGTCGACGGAACCGCCATCGCGCATTCGTTCGCGATTCCGGAATTGATGCATGTATCTTACAATGATCCCGCGGCCACTCTCTTGGGCTTTTCGCTCGTCAAGACGTTGTGGGTCACGCTCTTCGTGCCGTTCATGTTGCTCGCGGCCGTGGCGCCGCTTCATACGTGGCTCGTCGATACCGCCTCGGAGTCCTCTGGCCCGCTCGGTGCGATGCTCGGCGCTGTCGCGGTCGAAGTCGGCATCTACGGAATGATGCGACTCTGCTTCGGAGTGCTTCCCGAAGCGACGCGGTGGGCGGCGGGAGCGATCGTCGGGCTCGGCGCAGCGAGCGTCATCTACGGCGCCCTGTGCGCGTTTGCGCAAACGGATTTGAAAAAATTCATCGCCTACGCGACCGTCAGCCATGCAGGCATAGCCCTTCTCGGCATCGGCTCGCTCACGCCCGAAGGGATCGCCGGCGCATGCATCGAGATGTGCGCGCACGCGGCGGCGGGCTCGGTTCTTTTTCTGGCCGTCGCGGCCGTCGAAGAGCGTGCTCACACGAGGCGATGGGGCGAGCTCTCGGGCGTAGCGAAACAAATGCCGATGCTCGGGGGAGCGCTCGTGCTCTCGCTTGCAGCTTCGTTCGGCGTTCCGGGGCTCGTCGGATTTTGGGGAGAGTGTCTGGCGACGATCGGCGCATATCCGGCGCATCGCGTGGCGGCCACGGTGGCGGCGTTCGGTTTCGCGCTCGTCGCGGCGGCACACGTGCGCATCTTGGACGCGGTCGGATTCGGAAAGCTCGATGAATCCTGGCAAAAAAGCCCCTATTTGGAGCCGTTCGGCGGAAAGTTTCCCGACGTGACGACACGAGAGCTCGTCGCAATCGGCCCGCTCGTGATCCTCGTCGTGCTGCTCGGCCTCTGGCCGGCGCCGGTGCTCACGACCGTTTCGGGCGCGGTGAGAGACACCGCAGCATTGGTAAATCCGCCCGGTCCCGATCAAGTCGCCGCGAGCTCCTCGCAATCACGCGGTGCTCTCGCGCTTCGTTGAAGGCATGCTTCGCGCGTTACGCGTTCGGAGTTTCGCGGAGCCCGAAGACGCGCACCGCCTCCGGGGCTGCGAGCAACTCGGCGTCGGCTCACACGTTCGCGCCAGCGCCATGACGCGCGCCTCAGCGAGAGCCACGCGACGTCAGCCATCGCCAACCGCCACGGACCGCGACTACTCCTTCAGCGCTTCCGCGCCGCCGATGATCTCCATGAGCTCTTTCGTGATCGCCGCTTGCCGCGCGCGGTTGTAGAGCAGCGTGAATCTATCGATGGCGTCTTTGGCGTTGCGCGTCGCCGAGTCCATCGCCGTCATTTGGGCGCCGAAGAATCCGGCTTGCGTCTCGAGCAGAGCGCGGAAGATCGAAATCTCGACGTACATCGGCACGAGGCGTTCGAGCAGCGCGTGCGGGTTCGGCTCGAAAATGAACTCGGACTTCGCCGTTTCGCGCGCCTTGTCGTCGTCGATGGCGGGAGGCTTCGGCAGCGGCAAGAGCCTTTCGACGGTCGGCTTCTGCGTGATCGGGCTCTTGAACTCGTTGTAGGCGAGGTAGACCGCATCGAACTCGCCCTTGTGAAATCGGCTCACGAGCCACGACGAAACCGTGCGCGATTTCGCGAGATCGAGGCCGTCGTACATGCGCGGGAAGTCTTGCGCGATCTCGCCGCCGCGACGCTGGAGATACTCGCGACCTTTGCGACCGGCAGTGGCGAAACGAACCGTCGCGTCGCCTTCGGCAATCTTCGCCTGCCATGCTTGGAACGTCGCCTTGCTCACGTTCGTGTTGAAGCCGCCGCAGAGGCCGCGGTCGGCCGTCATCAAGAGAAAGAGGACGTTCTTCTCCGGGCGCTCGGCGAGCAGCGGATGCAGCTCGTTTCCGCTCTCGCTTTCGTCGCCGCCTTGTCGCAAGGAATCGGCGACGCTCTGCAAGATCTCCTGCGTTTTGATCGCGTAAGGACGAAGCGAGACGATGCGCTGCTGCGCGCGATTGAGGCGCGCGCCGGCGACCATCTTCATGGCTTTGGTGATCTTGAGCGTCGACTTCACGCTCGAGATTCGCTTGCGGATCGCTTTGAGCGAAGCGGGCACGGCCTACTCCTCTTCTTCTTCCTCTTGTTCAGGAACGGCTTCCTCGGCGGCCGGCTTCTTCTTCGCAGGCTTCGCCGGCTTCTTGTCGGCTTTGGCGGATACCTTGCCGTTCTCCGTCGAGTCGCCTTTGCCGAATGCCTTCGTGAAGGTGTCGAGCGCCTTCTTCAAGGTCGCTTCGAGATCTTTGTCGATCACTTTCTTCGTCTTGATCGTCTCGAGGATGTCCTTGTGCTTGCCCTCGAGGTACGCGAAGAGCTCCTTTTCGTACGCGGCGAGCTTGCCCGTCGGCAAACCGTCGACGTAGCCCTTCGTGGCGGCGTAAATGATGACGACCTGTTTCTCGACCGGGAGCGGCACGTACTGGCCTTGTTTCAAGATCTCGACGAGACGCGCGCCGCGCTCGAGCATGTCGCGCGTGACTTTGTCGAGGTCGCTCGCGAACTGCGAAAAGGCCTGTTTTTCTCGGTATTGCGCGAGATCGAGCTTCAGCGTGCCGGCGACCGACTTCATCGCCTTGATCTGCGCGTTGCCGCCGACGCGGCTGACCGAGATACCGACGTTGATGGCGGGACGAACGCCCGAGTAGAAGAGATCCGACTCCAAGAAGATCTGGCCGTCGGTGATGGAGATGACGTTCGTCGGAATGTACGCGGAGACGTCGCCACCTTGCGTCTCGATAATCGGAAGCGCGGTGAGCGAGCCGCCCGAGTGCGGATTCTTGAGAACCTCGTAGCCGGCTCCCTTCTCCTTCGCGTCTTTCTCGGCCTCGTGCTTGCCCTCTTCCATGCGGTGCACTTTCGCGCTGCCGATCTTGCTCCACTCGGTCGTGCCCTTCGGAACCGCGGCGTACTCTTCCGCCATTTTCGCGGCGCGTTCGAGGAGGCGTGAGTGGATGTAGAAGACGTCTCCCGGATACGCCTCGCGTCCCGGCGGACGGCGGAGAAGAAGCGAGAGCTGGCGGTAGGCGACGGCTTGCTTCGAGAGGTCGTCGTAGATGCAGAGCGCGTGACGGCCGGTGTCGCGGAAATACTCGGCCATCGTGACACCCGTGTAGGGTGCAATGAATTGCAGCGGCGCGGATTCGCTCGCCCCCGCCGTGACGACGGTCGTGTATTCCATCGCGCCGAATTGCGTGAGCTTGTCGACGACGCTCGCGACCGTGGACTGCTTCTGTCCGATCGCGATGTAGAAGCAGTAAACGTTCTGGCCTTTTTGATTCAGGATCGTGTCGAGCGCGACAGCGGTCTTGCCGACTTGGCGGTCGCCGATGATGAGCTCGCGCTGGCCGCGCCCGATCGGGACCATCGCGTCGATGGCCTTGATGCCGGTCTGCAAAGGCTCTTTGACGGGCTGGCGCTGCAAGATTCCGGGCGCTTTCAATTCGACGCGGCGCTTCTCTTTCGCGTCGAGCGGACCTTTGCCGTCGACCGGTTGTCCGAGCGCGTTCACGACGCGTCCGACGAGCGACTCGCCGACTTGCACTTCCATGATGCGGCCGGTGCGCTTGACGATCGCGCCTTCTTTGATCGCGGCCGTGTCGCCGAAGAGGGCGGCGCCGACGTTGTCCGATTCGAGGTTCAAGACGAGGCCCATCAAGTTGCCCGGGAACTCGAGCAGCTCGCCGGCCATCGCGCCTTCGAGGCCGTACACGCGCGCGATGCCGTCGCCGACGCTGAGCACGGTGCCCGTCTCCATCGTGAGAGCGGCCTTCTCGTAGTCCTGGATCTGCTTCTTGATGATCTGCGAGATTTCTTCGGCGCGGAGCTGCATGATTTTTTTCTCTGTCTTTGGTTATGTAGCGCGCAGGCTGGCGCGCGTTCTGAGTGGCGGTGAAGCTTCGAAGTTTCTTTAGCCCCCGAGGAGGGAGCCTTTCATTTCCGAGAGGCGCGCGCGAAGCGAGCCGTCGTACACGGTGTCGCCGATGCGCGCGACGACGCCCGCGATGATCGATTCGTCTTGGCGCTTCTCGAGGACGACTTGCTTGCCGGTCATCTTTTCGAGCTGCGCTTGCAGGCGCGCGTAATACGCGTCGCTGAGCGGCGCGGCGGTCGTGACCTCGGCGCGTACGACGCCGCGGCGGAGATCGTTCATCTCGCGAACGAGCTGCGCGACGCTGGGAAGAATGCGCGTGCGGCGGCGGTCGGCCATGAAGAGGAGCGTGTTCCTGACGACCGGCGAGAGCCCGAGCTGCGCGGCGAGATCTTCGAGCACGGCACGTTTCGCGGCATGTGCGACGAGCGGATTTTCGAGCGCGTTGCGGAGATCCGCGCTCGACTCGAACGCGCTCGCGAGGCCGTTCATGTCGTTCACGATTGCATCGAGCGATCCCGTTTCGACGCCGATGTCGACGAGTGCTTTCGCGTAACGACGTGCGATGTGCGGCGCGATCAAGCGGCACCTCCCGGCGGATTCGTCGTTCCGGGGCCAGCGGGCGGCGCGAGGCTCGGTCCCGATTTCTTCCCGAGCTGCGCGAGGAAGTCCTCCGCCAATCGCTCGTGATCCTCCGGCAAAACACGCTGTTTCAGGAGATCCTCGGCTTCTTTGACCGCGAGCTCGATCGTCTCTTTCACGAGGTCTTCGTGCGCCTGCCGGCTCTCTTGCTCGAGCAGCGACTTGGCGTCGCGTTCCATGCGCGCCGCTTTTTCCTGCGCGTCACGGACGATGCGCTCTTTGTCGGCCTTGCCCGCCGCGACGAGCGCTTGCTTCGCGCCCTCGAGCTCTTGATCGAGGCCTTCGAGCTTCGCCTGGTATTTCTTCGCGCGCTGCTTCGCCTCTTTCTTCATCTTCTGCGCTTCTTCGATGTCTTTCGCGATCGAAGCGCGACGCTCTTTCAGCGCGACTCCCAGCGGCTTCTTACCGAGCCACGTGTAGAGGATGATCAGAAGGCCGAAGTTGAAGACGTACGCGATGTACGGGATCTGCGTTTTGTTGTCGGTGTCGAACCAGTTGATGGGCAGCGGGCCGTGCTCTTCGTTTTCCTCGGCCTGCTCCTTCGCCGACGCGGTGTTCGGAACCTCGCCGTTCTTGATCGCGCCGGGGTGCTCGCTTTCCGGCTGCGCGAACGCGACGCGCGGGCCAGCCGCGACGAGGAAGACCGTCGCGAGCATCACGATTGCCTGCAGCCCCTTCTTCACGAACCGCATCTTCATGAGCTTCGCACCTCGCGGCCGAGCGCTCGCGTGGCGAGGTCGGCGGCCAACGTCTTCACTTGCGGTCCGAGCTCCGAGCGCACGCGCGTGACGTCGCCCGCGGTCGCTTTGCGCCCCTCTTCGAGCGCTTTCGTGGTGCTCGCGCGAACGCCGGTGAGGATGTCGTTCTCGGATTTCTGACCTTCGGCGCGAAGCTTCTCGCGCTCGGCGCCTGCCGCCGCGCGGGCTTTCGCCATCGCGCTCTCGTATTTCGCGAGCGCCTGCGCGGACGCTTCGTCGGTCTTGCGGGCGTCGAGCTTCGCGCCTTCGATGCGCTTCTCGCGTTCGGCGAAGAGCTTGAGCATCGGGTCGAAGAGGATCGGCTTCAGCGCGATGCAGAGGACGGTGAAGACCACCATCTCGACGAGCAAGGTCGCGTCGAAGTCGACGTTGACCGCGCCTTCTTTCAAGGCGGACATGCTCGCATCCCATTGCATCATCGTCGCAAGTGACATAGGCCCTCGAAAGCGTCTCTTCAAGCGCGCAGACTTGCCGCGCGTCTAGAGTCAATGACCCGGGATTCTTGGGTTCCCGGGCGAAATCTAGGCCCGCGCGAGTACCATTCTCAGCCGTGGAAGTCCAGCGGCGCGCCGCTACTCGGCGCGGGTCTTCGCCTTTCGCGACGGCGGCGGTCGAGTCTCACGGGTCCGCGGCATTTCCCCTGAAATCCGTGACGACGGTGAGACGCGCGGCATGAGCCCGGAAGCGTGCGGTCGTCGTCGGGACGTCGGCGTCAAAAGCTCCCAGAACGGAACGCCGATGGCGGCCGATACGCGAAAAAGAGTCCGCACCGTCGGATTGACGGAGCCCTCTTCGAGGCGCTGCCAACGTTTGTAGTCGATGCCCGAATCGCTCGCGGCCTGTTCTTGCGTGACGCCGGCCGAGATCCGCGCCTGCTGAATCCGCAGGCCCAGCTCTCGCAGAACGTTCACGAACTCAGAGGGCCTCGCCACTTGCAACCCAGTAAATGACGCGTGCCTTCGGAAGCCACCGTTTTTTAGTACGGTTGTAACGAAACCCCGTAAAGACAAGGCGATTTTACGTTTGGGACCCGCGCGGGATGGGACATGAAACGCCCGTACCGCCGAGCCCGCAGTACCCTTCCGGATTCTTCGCGAGGTATTGCTGGTGATAGTCCTCGGCGTAGAAAAATTCGGGCGAGCGCTCGATGTCCGTCGTGATGGCACTGAGGCCTGCTGCCCCGAGCGCTTTCGCGTAGGCGTCGCGCGAAGCTTTCGCCTCCGCGAGCTGCGCGTCGTTCTCGGCGTAGATCGCAGAGCGATATTGGGTGCCGACGTCGTTTCCTTGTCGCATGCCTTGCGTGGGATCGTGACTTTCCCAGAACGCGCGCAAGAGATCGCCGTACGAAATTTTTTTCGGATCGAACACGACGCGCACGACCTCGGTGTGGCCTGTCTTTCCGGTGCACACCTCCTTGTAGGTCGGGTTCGGCGTGACGCCTCCCGCGTAGCCGACCATCGTCGAGACGACGCCGGGCAACTTCCAAAAAAGCTTTTCTGCGCCCCAAAAACAACCGAGGCCGAACGTCGCGAGCTCGGTCCCCTCCGGAAAGGGGGGCGTGAGCGGCGCGCCGTTCACGAAGTGTTTGGCAAGGACGGGCATTTTTTCCGCGCGCCCGGGAAGCGCGGTCTCGCGCGTCGGGAGCGTAGCTTTGGATCCGAACATGGCAAAAGCGAAGTTACGCATTGAGTAGCCTGGAGTCACCGTCTTATAATGCGGTGCCCTCATGCCCGAGCTAGCGCCGGATCGCGCGCGGCGTCCGCGCCTGCTCGTCGTGGACGACGCGCCGGACATGCGAAGGAGCATCGCGCGCATTTTGAAGGACAGGGTCGACATCGTCGAGGCTTACGACGGCAAGATGGCGCTCGAGATGATCGTGCAGGCGCACATGGACGGCGCGCAGTTCGACGCCCTCCTCATCGACCTCGAGATGCCGCGCATGAACGGCAAAGATGCCCTCGATGCGATCGCGTCCATCGCGCCCGAGCTCGCCGAACGCGCGATCGTGATGAGCGGCGGCGCCTGGGATGCGAAGCTCGGAGAATGGCTCGCGCTGCTGCCGAGCCACCGCCTGCTTCGCAAGCCCATGAGCATCGAAGCGTTACGCGAAGCGGTCGAGCGAGCGACCGCGTAATCACTTTGCGGTGTGCGTGGCAGGTTTGCGGGCCTGCTTCTTCTCGTTCTTTTCGGCGTCTTTTTCCGCCTTGTCGCGCAAGATCTCGATCGCTTTTTTCACCTCGTCCTCGCTGAACGGAAAGCTCGCGATCGTGGCTTTCTCTTCTTCGAGCGCGAGATCGATGTCGGCGCGAAGCTGGCGCGCGCGCGCGATCCAATCGGACGAATCGAGACCGGCGTCCGCGACCGAGATCGTGCGGTCCATCATGTCGCGACCCTTCTCGAGCAGCACGCGATAGCGCACGTGCATGATCGCGAAGAAGATTTGTTTTTGCTTGTCGGTCTTCGCGAGGAGCGTCGGTGGGATGGTCATGAGATCGTGATGCAGCTTTCGATACATCTCACCGACGCGAAATCCGCTCATCGCGATCCAATGCGCGTCGACCGATCGCATCGCGTCGCCATATGCATGTTGCGCGTCCATCAAACCTTCGCAGCGCGCGTTCATTTTCGCGAGAAAATCGGCCTGCACCGCCATCGCG
>JAICXU010000200.1 GCA_025934595.1 Polyangiaceae bacterium
CGCGCCGTTCGACGTCGATCGTGCAGCCTGCGGCGCGCGCTCGTTCCTCGAGCTGCTCGGCAACGTCGTCGGCGAACGCGACCATGTCGCCCGGCAGCGCGTTGACGGTGAAACGACCGGTCGCAATGCGCGAGACATCGAGCAACGTCTCGATGAGCGCGCGAAGCCGCGCCGTGCTCTTCGCCATGCGGTGGATTTTCGTTTTGAGCTTCGGATCCACGATCTCGCGCTGTGACTCGAGACCTTGCACCTGCAGATCGAGCGCGGTGAGAGGCGTTCTCAGCTCGTGCGACGCGATCGAGAGAAACTCGTCGCGAAGGCGCAGCGCCTCGTGAGCTTGTGCGAGCCGGACGCGCTCTTCTTCCGCATCGCGACGCGCCGTGAGGTCGCGCGTGACTTTCGCGAAGCCGAGGAACGTGCCGCGGTCGTGGATCGGCGTGAGCACGACGTTCGCCCAGAACATCGAGCCGTCTTTGCGCACGCGCCATGTCTCTTCTTCGAATCGACCCGCGTCACGCGCAATCTGGATCTCGCGTGCCGGCTTTCCCGCCTCCCGATCGGACTCTTGATGGAATCGATCGACGCTCTTGCCGATGATTTCGTCCGATTTGTAGCCGAGGATTCGTTCCGCACCGAGGTTCCAGCTCGCCACTCGTCCGGCGGGGTCGAGCATGAAGATCGCGTAGTCCTGCACGCTGTCGACGAGCAGTCGGAACTGCACGAGCTCGCGCTGGTTCGTACGAAGCTCCTCGTTCGCTCGTTGCAGATCCTGCCCTCGCCGGATCAAATCGACACCGGTACGGCTCGGTGCGCTCGTGGTCGTGCCCGTCGCGAGATCGGTCACGTCGACGATCGAATGCACGACGTAGAGGAGACTCCCGCCTTCGCCGAGCACCGGGCAGCTCACCGCGCTCCAGTGGCGCTCTTCGAACGTCCCATCGGGACGTCGAATGTCGAACCGTTGCACGGCCATCGCGTCCGGGACTCGGTCGCGAATGACGCGATCGAGTGACGCGCCGACATTTCGTACGCCGGTCGAATTCGCATCGGCGGGATTTTCGGGAAACGCCTCGAAGATGTGTTTGCCGACGATCTCGTCGCGGGCCGTCATCGTGCTCGCGAGATACGAGTTGCTCGCGGCCACGATGCACAGCTTCGGATCGACCACGAGGTACGCGCCCGGCGTGGCCTCGAAGATCGCTTGGAAGTCGACATCAGTCGGCATCGTGTCTCCGACTCGCCGCACGGCTGCCCTCGGAAAGCGCGAGGAGGAGCGACCGCACGTCGAACGGCTTTCGGACGACGGCTTCCACGCGTTCGATCTCCGACACGTCTTGTCCCGGAGCGCCCGTGACGAGAACGACGGGGATCCCCGCGAGGCGCTCGTCCTCCAAGAGCTTGCGCCGCAGCGTCCAGCCATCCATGCCGGGCATCATGAGGTCGAGCAGGATGACGTTCGGGCGATAGCCTTCCTTTTCGAGCAGGTCGAGAGCCTTGCGCCCGTCGTGAACCACGCGGACCGAGTATGCGCGTTCGCGGAGCATTTCTTCGAGCTCCGTCGCGATGTCGCGGTCGTCTTCGACGACGAGCACTGAGCGTCTTGCCGGGTCGCTCTTTCTCTGCACGGTCGCGTTTTTCTCGGCGTCGTTTTTCGCACCGACGACGGCCTCGAGCAGATCCTTCATGACGAGCGGCTTCGGCAGGTATCGCTCGAAGCCCGCGGCTTGCGCGCTTTCGATGGCCTTCGGGGAGTTGAATGCCGAGAGCGCGACGCCTGGAACGTCTCCGACTCTTTCTCGGAGACGCTTCAAGAACGTCAGCCCGTCCATCGTCGGCATCGCGAGATCGCTGACGACGACGTCCGGCTTGGAGCGCGCTGCGAGCGCGATGCCTTCCGAGCCCGAGCCCGCGAGATCGACCGTCGCCCCTGCATCGACCAGCATTCTTTCGAGGAGCTCTCGGGTGTCGGGCGCGTCATCGACGGCGAGCACCCGGATGCCTTCGAGAACGCGCGCGACCGAGGGCGCCTTGGCATCCGCGGGCTGGGAAATGGTAACGGCAGTCGTGATCGGCAAGCTGACGGTGAATGTCGCGCCCGTGCCCTGTCCGTCGCTCTTGACCTCGATCGTGCCGCCATGGAGCTCGACGAGCGCTTTCGTGATCGCGAGACCCAGGCCGAGGCCGCCATGCTGGCGTGACCAGCTCGTATCGGCTTGGCGAAAAGGCTCGAACACGTGAGGTAAGAACTCGGTCGATATTCCGACGCCCGAATCGGAGATCGCGACGCGCACCATCCGTCGGTCCGATTCGGACGTCACGCGGATCGTTCCGCCCTTCGGCGTGAACTTCAGCGCGTTACCCAGCAAATTCGTGAAGACCTGCCGGAGTCGTTGCGCGTCACCCAGAACGGGGACCGCGCAGTCGCGCATCTCGAGCTCCGAGATCAGCGCTTTCTCGTCGAGCGCGGGGCGAAACGATTCGACCGTCGTCCGCAGAAGCTGGCATACGTCGACCGGGTCGCGGCTCATCTCCATGCGACCTCCACGGAGCCGCGTGATGTCGAGCACTCGGTCGATGAGATGTGCTTGGGCCTTCGCGTTGCGTTGGATCGTCGCGATCGCTCGAGCGCGTAAGGCTTCATCTTCCGCGCTGCGCGCGAGGAGATCGGACCATCCGACGATCGCGTTGAGCGGCGTCCTGAGCTCGTGGGAAATCATGGCCAAAAAATCGTCTTTCGCGCGATGTGCTTCCTCGAGCTCTTCGCGGCCTCGACGTTCTCGCTCGTAGAGAACGGCGCGCTCGCGTGCGAGCTGCTCCACGCGCTCTCTCTCTTTCAGCTCGAGCTGCGAGAGCTCGTCGGCGGCATTGATCATCATGTGATCGAAGGCGGCATGGATGATCGTGGCGCTCGGCTCGTCCGGCCCACCCACAGCGTGCTCGCACAGCTCGATGATCGACCACCTCAGGTGACTGAGCTCACAGATCACCTCGGGCACGGAATAGTCCGCCGCGATGCGATTGCGAACGTGGACCCCCGCCTCCGGGCTGTCCGCCACGGTCGCGCCGAGGCTCTCCGCGCCCGCGCTTTGCCCGTCCGCCGTCCGGAGCCTCGTGATGATGCGATCCAAAATTTGAGGAAAATGATCGTAGAGCGCCAAGCGCGAGAGGTGCGCGGCCGCCGGCACCTTCGGATCGCCGAGGACACGCGCGGCCCACTTCTCGAGCAAGAGGGGTTTCTTCTGTTCGAGGAGATCGGCGACCGCCTTGGGCGTCGCGCGTCGGCGTTCCCCGTCGATTCCGTCGCACCCTTCGCGAGAACGTACCGTCACACCACGCAAGCCAAGCATCGGGCGAGCCAGCGTCATGATCGCCGCCGACACCTCAAAACATCCGTGTTCCGCGCGCGCCGCTCGGCTCACGCGTGACAAGCACGCGCGAGTGGTGCGTGCTGACACGCTTTTTCTCAGCTGAACGCGATCAGTATTCGTTCTTGATCACGAAGTACGAGCCGCGGATCGTGCCTGCCAGCTTCGACTTCTGTCTCGCGAATTTGAACTTGGAGAGCTCGGCGGGGATCTCCATGCCTTCGGAGAGCTTGAATCCCACCGCGCGCTTCTTCGCGTCCTTCCGCGTGTAGAGGACGTTGATCGCGAGACCGCTCTCGTAGAAGACATGCACCCAGCGGATGCCGTCCACGTCGAGCTCCGTCGCCTCGAGAGGCGGCGATGCGATGACGATCCCGCGCTCGTCTTTCAAAATGCGATGCACCCACGCGATGAGGCTCTTCGCCTTGCGCGCGGGCTCGGTCGTGAAATCCACGTCGTATTTGTTTTTGAAATAGCGAGACTCGTTCGCACGCAAGCCAGCGAGCGCGGCGGCGACAGGCGACGACTCGAGGCCGGCGGTGGAAACACTTTTGAAATCGACGATGCCAGGCACGGGGACTCCTCGCGAAGCAGGGTAGCACTCACCGAGGTGCGCGATAAAGTGAGTCCGTGCACGCGAGTCATCGGGAGAGCGCCGATCACGTTCGCGAACGGATCGAGCGCGGCGTCCACGATCGTGCAGCGTTCCGCGCGGCGCTGGGCGACGTCCCGAAAAACGATCGCGATGGGTGGCTCGATCACGTGCTCGCGCTCGACATGATCCCGGAGGACGATCGCTTGCCCGCGGGATGCGTTCCCTATCTGCCGTCGCCGGTCGATGCGCTCTTGCGCGTGATCGATCAAGCTCGCGTGCGCGCGAACGACGTCGTGATCGACGTGGGCTCGGGCGTCGGACGGGCAGGGGCATTTTTTCATCTCATGACCGGCGCGCGGGTGATGGGTCTCGAGATTCAGCCTCGGCTCGTTCGCGCGTCGCGCGAGCTCGCGGCGCGCGTGAGCGTCTCGCAAATGTCGTGCATCGAAGGCGACGCCGTGAATCTCACCGCGCAGATCGCGGTCGGATCGATCTTCTTCCTCTATTGTCCATTCAGCGGCGACCGGCTGGCGAAGCTCCTCGCCCATCTCCAGCAAGTCGCGCGCGAGAAGACGATTCGCGTGTGCTCGCTCGATCTTCCGATTCCCGCGTGCGAGTGGCTCGTCCGAGAGCCACCGTTCGCGCCCGATCTCGCGGTGTTTCGAAGCACCCATCGCGACGAGGGCACGAAAGAAATTCAGCGCGGCATTTTGAAGACGTAGTTGATCGCGCTCGGCGGCCCGAGAAAGGGATCGACCTCCGCCTGACGAAACTTGGCGACGATGCAGCGACCTTGGTCCGTGCGGGCGAACGGCGGGCCGATTTGCACGTGAACGACGTGACCCGTCTTCGGAAAAAACGTGACCCGGACCTCGCCGGCGCCAGATCTTCCGTGCGCTCTCTTGCACTCCGCCAGCGATGCGCTCGCTTCATCGAGCGCGGCGCGGGCCGCGCGAACGAAGAAGCGATGTTTCGGTTTCGGACGCGCCGAGGCATCGCTCGGCTTCGCGGGCGGGATCGCCGAGAGCGTCTCGGGCGGCGGCGTTACCGTGGTCGTTCCCATGGGCGTCGCGATCGCGGTCGTTGCGGCCGCCGCTCTCGTCTGCGGCTGCGCGTTCGCCACGGGCTGCGGGGCGACGCTCGACGATCCCGCGATCGCCGTGCTCGCGGTGGGGATCGCCGTCGCGGTCTTGGCGTCGTGATGGCGCACCGTCGCGACGATCACGAGAACGAAGGCAGCAGCCACGATCGATGCGACGACGGCGATCGTCGTCTTTCGACGCGCGGGTGGAGCGATCGTATCGGCCGAACGTGAGCGCTCCACCCGCGCGAAAGGTGGCGGCATCACCTGCTCGAAAGGCGGCGGCATCGCCATGATGGCCGGCGGTGGAACCGGAAGCGCGCGCATGGCCGCCGACTCTCGCGCGCGCGAGATCGTCTCCACGTAAACGGGCGCCGCGACTGGAGTGGCGACGCGAAGCTGCGGTTCCTGCTGCGTCGGCGCGTCATCGACTTCCACGCGTGCAGGCGGAGGAGGCTTCGGCGCGCGCGACGCCGCCGGAGGCAAAGGGGGCGGCGCGGACGGTCGCTTCGCCGGAGCCGCCGGGCTCGGCACGTTGAGGCCGATCAACGTCTGCGCGCGGGGCCGGACCGGAATTTTGGGCGGGCCGCTCGGCCGAGGTACGACCGTCGCGCCTTGGGGAAGGACCTCCGAGAGCTCCTTCCAAAAAATTCCTGCGCTCGGATACCGATCGCGCGGAACGAACGCGAGCGCCCGCTCGAGCACCGTACCGACGCGCGGATCGATCGCACGAGGCATCGCGATCGCGCGAGCTTCGGGCCGGAGCGCGCGCTCGAGCGGCGGCGGCGCGTCGGGAAAAACCGGCGCGTCGTCGAGCGCCTCGATCCACATCAGCGCCATCGCATAGACGTCGGTCGCGGGACCCGGTCGTCCGATCGCAGCATCGAGCTGCTCGGGCGCGGCGTAGGCGGGCGACAGAATCCGAAACCCGGTCGCATAGGCAGCCGATTTTTGCGCGCGTGCCGGCGCACCATGCTCGTTCATCGCGTGCGCCACGCCGAAGTCGAGGATCTTGAGCCGCGTCTCTCCTTCGGAACGTGCCGCGAAGAGGTTGCTCGGATTCAAGCCGAGATGCGCGATGCCTTGACGATGCGCATACGCGAGGCCTTCGATCGCGCCCGCGAAAAGATCGCGCGCCTCCGCGAGCGAGCGACCTCGGAGGCCACGCGTGCGTCGATCGGCGAAATCGCGCGAGAGCGACGTGCCATCGAGCCATTCGCGCACGAGGTACGGAACGGTGACGCCGGTGCGCGGCGCGAGCGTCTGCCCGCTCGCGATGCTCTGCGCGATGTTCATGTGGCCGCGCGCGAGTCGATAGTGGAGCTTCGAGCCTTCGCGAAAGCTGCGAATCAGCGGCTCGACGAGCGCGGC
>JAICXU010000876.1 GCA_025934595.1 Polyangiaceae bacterium
CGAGCGCGTCCGCGCGACCGTCACCGTCGTAGTCCCCAAAGGCGAGCGCATTCGCGGGAGCGAAGAGCGTTTGCGAGCCCGTGACGTCGAACGTTCCCGTCGATTGCCGGCAAATCTTGTCGACGGCCCCGCACGAAAACGTCGGCGGGCAAGCATTGGCTCCCGTGCAGTCGAAGTGACATGCGCCGTCGGTCCCAGCCGGGCGACAAACCGATCCGCTCGGAGCGAAGGTGTCGCAATCCTCCGACGACTCGACGAGACGGTTGCCGCATTGATTCGTCTCGATGGTCGGCAGGTTGGCGCAGGCTCCGGCGGCAACGCCGGCGACGGCGAGCGCGGCAACGACTCTCGGCCGAATGCGTTCGAGCATGATCGATGCGCACGTAGATCAACGCGTGGGCGCTGCGCCGTCCAGCCCAATTTTCGAGCTGACGTGCGCTGCGTCGCCGCAAACGCGAAAAGCTCGGCGAACCGAGCCTTTCGTTTGCTGCCATCCGTCGGGGCGAGTGGATTCGAAAGCGGCCTCGATCGCGACTTTCCCGTGTGAATCTCTCGCCGTGATTCACGAGCCACGCCGCTGATGCTCGCCGCCGAGTGATCGCGCCGGCCTTGACCTCGCGTCGCTCGCGACGGTTATGAGATGCGTTCTAGTTGCGACCGCCGAGCGGATCGAACGCGGCGTTCGCAGAACGCGCAGAAGCGGCTGGTTTTGGGGTGACGCTCGATGCAGGCGGCCCCTTGTGTATTGCGCTCGCTGTCGATGCGATCGTCTTGGGCGGGGTCGCGAGGGTCGCTCCTGCGTCGACGGTCGCCGGCGCCGATTCGACGGGGGCCAACGTCACCGCCGTCGCGGGCTCGGTGAGTGCCGGGGGTGACGGTGCTTCCGTCGCGATCGGGGTCGTGCTGCTCGCCGGCGCGGTCGGAGTCGCCTGCGCCGGCGCATGCGCGATCCAAACGATCGCCAGCGCGAAGGCGACCGCGCCCGATGCGGCGAGCGGAATCCAGTTTCGTTTCTTCGCCTGCAGCGGCCGCGCTCGCTCTTTCGAGGACTTGGGCGCCGACGACACCGGCTCGTTCGTCGACGTCTGCGATCCGACGCCAGTGACCGAAGGCAACGACACCGCTTCGCTCGGCGAGGACGGTCGCGTCTCGAGCGCCGCCGCTTTCATCTCGCCCGAGGATCCCGATTGCACCTGCGTCGTGCCCAGCGACTCCGGCGGCTGTTCGTCGCCGAGCAGACGCGCGATTCGCTCGACCGACAAGCGCGCTTGCTTCGGCGCGAACGGCATGAGTCGGCGCGCGAGCTCCGAGACGCTCGCGAAGCGCTGGTCGCGCGGCTTCGCCAGGCACTTGTCGACGATCTCGGAGAGCTCCGCGGGCACGCCCGGAGCCACTGAAGACAGCGGAGGCTGCTTGTCGGATACGATCACGACGAGCAGCTCCGCGACGCTCTCGCCCATGAACGGCGGAACACCCGCGAGGAGCTCGTACAAAATCACCCCGAGCGACCACACGTCCGCGCGCGCGTCGACGCCCTTCGCATTGCGGAGCTGCTCGGGCGACATGTAGAGCGGCGAGCCGAGAATATTTTGCGTCGTGGTGAGGCCGGGGTCCGCGAGCGGCGCATTCATGTCGGCCGTCGGTTTCGAAATCCCGAAATCGAGGACCTTGATGAGCGGCGATCCGTCGGCGCGCTTCGTCAAAAACAAATTCGACGGTTTGAGATCGCGATGCACGATGCCGAGCTTGTGCGCCTCGGCGATCGCTTCGCACGCTTGCAAGAGATACTCGAGCACGAGCGGCACGGCGAGCGTGCCCGCCTCTTCGCGAACCTCCCCGAGGTCTCGCCCCTCGAGATACTCCATCACCATGAACGGCGCGCCGTTGCCGAGCGTGCCGACGTCGATGACGCGCGCGACGTGCTCGCTCTGAATCTTCGCCGCGAGACGCGCCTCGCGTAAAAAGCGTCCGACGATGGTCTTTTCGTAGCAAAGGCCCTCGTGCAGAAACTTCAGCGCGACGCGACGGCCGAGCATCTCGTCGTGCGCGAGCAGGACGACGCCCATGCCGCCATGGCCGAGCATCTTTTCGACGCGGTATTTCCCGACGAGCAACGCGCCCGGAGCGACGGCGGTGTCGTCCGTTCCGCTCGCTCCGTCGTCCTCGGCCATTCGAGTGAAAATACGCCCCCGCGCGTTCTATCGCAACCCGCG
>JAICXU010000282.1 GCA_025934595.1 Polyangiaceae bacterium
ACGACGACCTCGGCCTCGCCTTCCGGCGTCGCCAAAACGGCGCGATGCACTTGCCCGATGCTCGCAGTCGCGAGCGGCTTTTCGTCGAAGCGCACGAACAATTTTTCGATCGTCTCCCCGAGGCTCGACTCGACCACCTCGCGCACGTCCGCGAATGGAACCGGCGGCACGTCGTCTTGCAGCTTCTTCAGCTCGGTGAGGAGCTCGGCCGGCAAGAGATCCGCGCGCGTCGAAGCGATCTGCCCGAGCTTGATGAAGCTCGGTCCGAGATCTTGGAGCACGAGCCGAACGCGCTCGTGGATCGAGACGCGCTTTTTTTCCTCTTCGCCGCGAGCGAGCTCGGCATCCGTGATCTCGGGCGCGATTTCCGGCGTTTCGGCGCTCTGCGCGACCTTGGGCTCGCCTTTTTTTCGGCCTAGACCGACGCGAGCGACGATTTCGCCGAACCCATGGCGCACGAGGACGGCGGTGATCTCACGAAGCCTCGCGAGATCACGTACCGCCGTGACGATGTTCATTCAGACTTCGGCGGAGATCAGCCTGCGTCGGCGTCGGGCTGCGAGCCGGCGTCACCGAGCGGAATGGGGCATTGACCCGGCTCGCAGTGCATCGCAAAGCCGCCGTCCGCGTTGTTCGGAACGCACTGGCATTGGTCGGTGAGCGGGTTCGCCGCGCCAGGGCACGTCTCGCCCGCGTAGCTGCACACGAGACCTTGCGTGTGACACGAGGCGCCTTCGGTTTCGGCGGCCGGACATTCCTTGTCGTTGCCGCTTCCGATGCCGGTGCACGCAGGCGTTTGTCCCGGTTGAACGTCGTTGCCCTTCGGATCGACGCAAGCCCACGCTTTGTTCGTGCACGTGCATTCCGCCGTTTCGCGGATGGGATCGTTGCCCACGCATTCGTAACTGAGCGGACACGTCTGTTGGACGTCGCACGCGGCTCCCTGCGCCGCCGTGATGAGAGTCGGGCATTGCTGCGGGCCGGCATCCGCGCTCGTGCCCGGGCTGTCGTCCGAGCAACCCGTCATGAGCGAGGTGGCTCCGAGGAACGAAAGCGACGAAACCACGAAAATGCCAGCGGCGGCGCGGAGAGTGATAGCGCGCATACCTGCCGCGCGTCTTGAGGTGATAAAGGATGACATCGGGGGACCTTTCAGGGGGACCCCACATAACGTTTCGGTGACAAAACCTCAAGTGCGCTTTCAAAGGCCTTTCAGCGGACTCGAATCAGAGTGCCTTTTTCCAGCGCCGTCGGAAAGACGGCGGTCCACCCGCGCGGCAAATGGGGCCAGGTGAAGTCGAAGAGGCGAGTCGCGTCGAGCGGCGCGAGATTCACGCAGCCATGGCTTCGCACGCGTCCGAAATCGCGATGCCAAAACGCGCCGTGCAGCGCGACGGCGTGATCGAAGAACTGCACGTAGGGCACGTCTTCGATCGAGTAGTGCTCGTCGACGTCGTCGCGTTCGACATTGCCCATGTCGGTCGATGCGAGCTTCACCCAAATACGATGCAGGCCCTTCGGCGTCGCCGTGTCGCTTCCTTGCGCGCCGCGACCCGACGACATCATCGTCGCGAACACCGGCATCTCGCCTTCGTACGCGACGAGAGTCTGCGTCGTGAGATCGACGTCGATCCATCGCTCGCCCGGCGCGAGATCCGCCGGCGGCGTGGCGAGCGTCGCGTGTGCAAGATCCCGCGACGGCACCCATTCTTCGGGCTCGGCGCCGTCATCCGAAATGCGCGTCATCGCGAGATTGCCGATCACGCGCTCCTCGCGCCAAGGGACGACCTCGAAGCGAACGTGAGAAGTCGAGGTCGCCGGGGTCTTGGTCTTGGTGTCGGTCTTGGTTCTCTTCCCCGTCGTCTTGTCCGCCACGACCCACGCGAAGTCGATTTTGCCGTCCTTGATTTCTTCGCCGTGGAATCCGGAGGGATTGGCCGGCACGAGCGAGCGCATCGCGATCCAATGGCCGTGGCTGGTCTTGCCCCACCGCTGGCCGAATGCGTTTTTTTCTTCGACGATCGCGATGCCCCAACCCGGCTCGAGCTCCTGATCGGGTTGATCTTCGTCGGCGTCTTGCGGCCTGGGAAACGCCCACGCGCCGTCTTTGCCGACGAAATAATAAAAATACGGGAGGCCGTCCGGATACGCACCGCGGGGCTGCGCTTCCGGAGGGTCCGCCGAGAGATCGACCATGTCCGCGCAGACCCACGCCATCGGACCGATTTCGAGCCAGCGTCCCAAACAATTCGCGCCGCGCTTCGCACCATAAAGAGGAAGGCGTGCCGTCTGGGCGAGCACCCCGCGCTTGTCGTCGATCTTTCCCGGTGCGGAAAAAACCGGCGTTTCAGCCGCATGCGGGACGACCGACGTGGCCCAGGCCGGAAGCGGAAAATCGCCAGGGTCCGTCCAAGGAGGTAGAGCGCGCAGACCTGCCGCGCGTCCAGAGCCGGGGTTGTCGGCATGGGCAATCGTTGTCGAAAAAAGCAGACATGCCGCCGAAGCGAGCCCTCGACCCGTGCGCATCGCGTTCATCCGCGCGCTTGCGGCAGGCGCAGCGTGAACGTCGCGCCGCGCGGCGTCGAATGCACCTCGATGGTGCCGTTGTGCTCTTCGGCGATCTTTTTCACGATCGCGAGGCCGAGCCCGGTGCCACCTTTCTTGCCGCTCGTGACGAACGACTGAAAGAGGCGGTGCTCGATCTCTTTCGGAATGCCGGGCCCCGTATCGGAGAACTGCACGATGACGGCATCGTCCTCGCGCGAGACGCGGATCGTGAATTTGCCGCCGCGACCTGCCATCGCTTCTTCGGCGTTGCGCGCGAGGTTGTGCACGACGCGCAAGATTTTGCCTTCGTCGAATTTCGCGGTGCCTTTGTCTTTGAGGTCGAGCACGAGATCGATGCCGCGCTTCGCGAGAGCGGGCTCGAGCTGCGCTTTCACGTCCGCAAAAAAGTGCGCGAGGTAGACCTTGCGAATGAGGACGTTCCGCTCGCCGCGAGCGAACTCGAGGACGTCGCGCTGCATCGCGGAGATGTGATCGAACTGCTTCAAAATGAGCTGGGCGTATTCGTCGCGTTTGGCATCGCTCTTCTCGCGATCCATCAGCTGCACGTAACCCGAGATGAGCGTGAGCGGCGTTTTGAGATCGTGAATCACACCGGACAAAAGCCGGCCGATGGTGGTCAAACGTTCTTCACGCTCGCGTTCTTCCCGCGCGAGCTGCAGACGAATCGCCGTCGATGCATTCGCGGCGATCAAGAGGAGGAGCGCGCGATCTTCGTCGGAAAAGGACGCGGCGCTTCGTTTGTTGTAGAGCGCGACCGCGCCCATCGAACGACCTTCTTCGCCTTCGAGCGGCACGGCGAGCGCGGAAGAGCACGTGAAGCCGACGAGCACGTCGAGCTCAGTGTCGCTTCGGCCGTCGGGCTTGTCGTCGGCGCTCGTGTGCACGACCTCGTCGTGCAGCATCGAATAACCGATGAGGCCCTGCCCTTCTTCGAGCGGCAGCCTTCGCATTTTTTTGTGCTTGTCGTCGACGATATGGAGCTGCGTTCCGCCTTGCGGATTTCGGAGAGCGCCGGCGGCGGCGCGCGCCTCGCACGACCGCATGGCTTCGCCGAGCACGGCGATGAAGAGCTCGTCGAGCGACGACGCGCGCGCCATCGCCGCCTCTAGCGAGAAGAGGAGCTTGAGATCGCGCACGCGATGCTCGAGCTGCTCTTTGGTTTCGATGAGCTGCATGTTCTTCTGGATCACCGACAAAAAAAGCCTCGAATTGTCGATCGACACCGAGGCTTGCGTGGAGAGCGCGGCGAGGAGCATCGCGTCCTCGGTCGTGAAATCTCCCTGATGCTTGTTCAGGACTTGCACGACGCCGATGATGCGCCCGAGGTGATTCTTCATCGGCACGGCGAGGATCGATCGCGTGCGATAGCCCGACGACAAATCCCACTCCGGCTTGAAGCGCGGATCTTTGTACGGATCGCGCACGTGCAGCGCCTGGCCGGTGCGCGCGACGTGACCGGCGATGCCGTCACCCATTTTGAGCCGAATCGACCGCACTTCTTCCCCTTGCACGATGCGCGAGACGAGCTCGTCGGTCGTCTCGTCGAGGAGATAGAGCGTGGCGCGATCGGCTTCGAGGGCTTCGGTGATTTTGTTGAGAATCAGCTCGAGCACCTCGTCGAGATCGACGGTGGCTCCGAGCGCGAGACCGACCTCACGGAGCGCGGCGCTGACTCGTCGCTCGTGCGAGAGCGCCTCTTCGAGACGCTGCATGCGAAGCTCGGCATCCGCCCGGAGCGTGTCCGACGAAGGGGAGTCCGGATGCGCGGTCTCGGGCTTTTGGGCCACGCTCCGAGCGTATCAAGCATTGCCAGACCGATGGCATTTCGATTCTACCCAGGCTAAAGACGCAAGCCGTCAATCGTGAAACGCACACTCATCGTCACCCCCACGTACAACGAGAAAGACAACCTGCCGCGGTTCATCGACGCGGTGCGCGGTGCCGCAGCCGAAGCCGACATCATGATCGTCGACGACGGCTCACCTGACGGCACGGGCGACATCGCCGATGCGATCGCCGCGAAAGACAAGCACGTGCGCGTCATGCATCGCGCCGGCAAGCAGGGCCTCGGAACCGCGTATTTGCAGGCGTTCACGAAAGGTCTCTCCGAAGGCTACGACCAATTTTTCGAGATGGACGCCGACCTCTCGCACGACGTGAAATATCTGCCCGCGTTTTTCGCGGCGCTCGATGACGGCGCGGACGTGGTCATTGGCTCGCGCAACATCCCGGGCGGCGGCGTCGAGGGCTGGGGTCTCGGCCGCCACGTCATTTCGAAGGGCGGCTCGCTCTACTCGCGCACGATTTTGGGATTGCCGGTGAAGGATCTCACGAGCGGATACAAAGCGTTCTCAAGGCGCGCGCTCGAAGCGATCGATCTAGCGACCGTGCACTCGAACGGTTACTCGTTCCAAATCGAGATGACGTTTCGCGCGGTCTTGCGCGGCATGAAAGTGAAAGAGGTTCCGATCATCTTCGTGGACCGCACCGCGGGTCAGTCGAAAATGAGCCGGAAGATTTTCATCGAAGCGGTGGGCGTCGTCTGGAAGCTGCGCTTCGACGCGCTACGCGGGCAGCTCTGAGACGCGAAAAATAAGGCCAAAAAAAAGGCTTTTCTGCATCGAGTGCTAGACTCGAGACCATGAGGCGCTCGGGGGCGATCGCTCTTTTCTCCGTGCTCGTCGTGGCGACGGTCGCCGCGTGCCTCACGACGTCCGGCCTCTCGGACGGTGAAAGTCCGAACGAGAACGATTCCGGTCTTGGCGCCGACGCCACGACCGACGAGTGATCGGCAACGGACGGATCGGCGACCGACTCCGGCTTCGACGCGGACGCCGGCCCGAGCCGCGATTTTTCG
>JAICXU010000717.1 GCA_025934595.1 Polyangiaceae bacterium
GTTGTCCGGCTTCACGTCGCCGTGGCGAAGCCCGGCCTCGTGCAGCTCGGCAAGAGCGCGGCCGACGGCGTGCGCGACGATCGCAGCGACGCGCGCGCGGTCTTTCGTCGCAATCGACGCCGGCTCGAGCGTTTCACCATCGAGCCATTCGGTCGCGAAAAAAAATTGGCCGCTCGAGGTCTCTCCTTCGCCCGTGAGTCGAGCGCCCCATCGTCTCGACAGATCACGAAGCGTACGCGCCTCGGCGCGAACGACGTCGACGAGCTCGGGCTTCGCGATCTTGATCGCGGCCGACTCGCCTCGCTCATTTTCGGCTCGCCATACGTCGGCGGACGTTCCGCAACCTACCCGCGCGAGGCACGTCCATCCCGAGAGGACAGGAAGCACGTCGGCGCTGGTCGCCAACTTCGGTTGCGCTTTGGGTTTTGCCACGAGAGCCTTTATTTCAAGCTCCATATGGCCGATTGTCAACGAAGCTGGCGGCTACGGGATTTTCGCCGATCGCGCGTGCGCGCGCGTCCATTTCGCGACGATCGCGATGTCGGAGGCCGAGAGCTCCCCTTCGAATTTCGGCATGTGTCCCTTCTTCGCAGGATCGAGCGCGTTTTCGCGGTACGTCGCTTTCGTCGCGGGGTTCGTCACCTGCGCGATGACCCACGCTTCGCTTCCATAGCCGGAGAATTCGGGAGCGGTGCCGTCGCCGCTGTCGTCGCCTTCGCCTTTGTAGAGATGGCAGCTCGTGCAGCGATCGGTGACGATCTTTTCGCCGGCCTTCACGAGCGCCGGGTCATGCGTCTCGCCCGCATCCGCGCCCTGCGACGCGAGGAACGCCGCCGCCGCGCTTTGATCTTCCTTCGACATCATCTTCTGATCCGGATGATCTTTCGGCGGCACGTCCATCGATGGCATGTCGCCTGCGTACGGCGTTTTTCCGAAGCGCGCATCTTGATCGGGATCGTGCAGCATCGAGAGCACCCACGCTTCGGTCCCCCACCCGTCGAGCACCGGCGCGGAATGTTTCTTCGGATCTCCGAGATCACCCAGCACGTGACACGTGGCGCATTTCTCTTTGAAGATCGCTTCACCCCGAAGCTCGGGATCGTTCTTGAGCATGTCGAGCGGACCGCTCGCGGGAACGCCGTTTTTGGCCAAATGCAAGGCGATCTGCGCGCGTTTGTCAGCCTCGACCCGGGCTTTCTGAAACGGCGCGTTGGCCGCATCTGACTGAATCGACAGATAGGTGAGTAAAACGACACCTATGGCGCCCGCGAAGAGCGGCGTGAGTAGCGGCAGACGTGGACGGAGGGCGCGCGTCGGTTTCTTGTCGAAGATCGGCAGGAGCACGAGATACGCGCCAGCGAGCGCCGGCAAGACCATCGTGCCGACGACCTCGGCGGGGCCGTGGAAATATTTCAAGAGCTGGAAGAGCGAGAGGAAGTACCACTCGGGCCTCGCCGGGTAGTCGCTCGCGGGATCGGCGGGAGCGTCGATCGGCGCTCCGTGGTCGCGCAGCGTGCACACGAAAATGACGGCGAGCACGACGAGCCCGAACGCGATGTCCTTCCACGCCTGGTGCGGATAGAACGGATCGACCTTTTTCTCGTCGGCGTGGACCGACGGCGTGACGCCGTGCTTTCGGAAGAGCGCGATGTGCACGAGCATCAGCGCCGTGAGGCTCGCGGGTAACACGACGACGTGCAGGGCGTGGAATCGCGTGAGCGTGAGGCTTCCATATTCGGCTCCGCCCTGTAAAAACGCCTGGATTTGCGGTCCGAAGAGCGGCGTCGTTCCGGCGATGTTCGTCGCGACGCGCGTCGCCCAATATCCTTTTTGATCCCACGGCAAGAGATAGCCGGTGAGCGCGAAGCCGAGCGTGCACGCGAGGAGACCGAGGCCGAGCCACCAATTCACCTCGCGCGGCCGCTTGTACGCGCCGTAGATCGCGACTTGGAGAAGATGCGCGCCGAGCAGGATGACCATCGCCTGCGATCCGAAATGATGAATGCCGCGCACGAGCCAGCCGCCGCGCGTCGCGTCGTTGATGTAGACGACGCTCGCCCACGCCGACTGCGCGCTCGGGGCATACGACGTCATGAGCATGATGCCGGTCACGACCTGGGACACGAACACGAGCGCGAGCGCGCTGCCGAATACGTATGCCCAGCGCGCGCCGCCGACGATGGGCTCGTCGAGGAGCTCGTGCAGAATTTTTCGATGAGCGACGCGCTCGTCGAGCCAGTCGCCGAGCGACTTCATGCGTTCGCTCACGAGCCCACCAGCACGCGCTCTTCGGTGCCGATTCGAAAACGTGCAAACTGCACATAAACGAATCCTGCGTCGATCTTCGTCGAGAGTGGATCCATGTCGCGGGGCGCGGGCCCAGCGATCTTCTTTCCGGTCTTGTCGAACGCCGACGTGTGACAGGGACATCCGAAGCTGCCGTCGGGCTCCGCGTTGACCGAGCACCCGAGGTGCGGGCAGACGACCGACCACGCTTTCACCGTGTCACCTTCACGCACCAGCCACGCCGCGCCGAGATCGACGTCTTTCGCGAGAGTCCAGGCATCGTGCTCGTCGGCGACGATCGCGACCTTCTTCGGCACGCCCTCCGGGAGCGAAGCGAGGCGCACGGTCTTCACCCACCTACCGCCGGCTGCCGAGCCATCAAGAGAAGCGATGGGTGCGGTCACGAAAAACGCGGTGGGTGCGGCGAGCGCGCATCCGAAGGCCGCGCCGCCGGCCACGCAGAGGAGCTTGAGCGCTCCGCGTCGCGAGCCGTCATGCTCCGGATTTGCCGTA
>JAICXU010001015.1 GCA_025934595.1 Polyangiaceae bacterium
CGCGCTCGTCATCGCGCTCCTCTTCTCGAAGAAGCCGCTCGGTGTCGGCGTGTGTCATGGGCACGCGCCGCTGTCCGGTCCGCTGAAGGTCACGCAATCGGCAGGCAGCGTGGTCTCGAAGATCGAAGGCAAGCCCGCGTGGGACGTGTGGCTCGAGCAGACGAAGCGCCAAGACACTCCGCCGAAAAAAGACGAGGAGGGAGCCTATTTGCTGACGTACGAGGCAGGTCTCGCGTCGGGAAAGATCTACAAAATAAGGGCTCCGCTCTCGCGCAACGACGACGGCTCGATCAACTTCGCGTGCGGAATTCCGCAAGGCACCGTGATGCGCATCACCGAAAGCACGCCCGCGCGGCAAATCGACAGCGCACGCGAAGCGGCGAAACGCGCACGCGCGCAGCTCGGAGGCGCCAAGCCCGCCGGCGCGCTCGTGTTCGATTGCATCTGTCGCAATCTGATCTTGAAAGACGACTTCGCGCGCGCGGTCCGCGGCATGTCCGAGGAGCTCGGCAACGCGCCGCTCGCGGGCTTCGAAACCTACGGCGAGATCGCCCTCGACGTCGGCGACATGAGCGGCTTCCACAATACGACGAGCGTCGTCCTCGCATTCCCCGAATGAAGCGTCCTGCTATTCCCCGCGAGTCCGTACGAGAGTGACGCCCCCCTCCGACCCGCCCTCCCATACGACGAGCGGACCGCTCACCGTGAGCGACGTCGTCGCATTCTTCACGCCGTCGCTCGGTGAGGAGAAGGCAAGAGAGACGGTGCATGGCGCGCTCTCGCGACTTCGGTTCGACGGCAAACCCGCCTTCGACCGCGCCGACTCGCTTCGCGTCCTCGAAGAGCTCGCGCGCGAAGACGGAATCGTCGGTGTGGCCGCACGATTCGCGAAAGCGCGTATCCTCCTCAGACATTTTTAAGGCATGAACGTCATCGTCCAGAAATACGGCGGCTCCTCGGTGGCCGACGTGACGAAAATCGTCGAGGTCGCCGATCGCGTGGTCGCCGCAAAAAAAGCGGGCAGTGACGTCGTCGTCGTCGTCAGTGCGATGGGCAAGACCACCGACCAGTTGCTAGCGCTCGCCCAGAGCGTCACCGCCGCCGCCGGCAACGTGAAAGACGCGCCGCGCCGCGAGCTCGACATGCTCGTGTCCACCGGAGAGCGCGTGTCGATGGCCCTTCTCTCGATCGCCATCCATTCGCGCGGCGTCGACGCCATCAGCTTCACCGGCAGTCAATCCGGAATCATCACGAACGATCGCCACTTCGACGCGCGCATCATCGAGGTCCGCCCGCATCGCATCGAAGACGAGCTCGCACGCGGGCGGGTCGTCATCGTCGCGGGCTATCAGGGTATGAGCTACAAGCGAGAGATCACGACGCTCGGTCGCGGGGGAAGCGACACCACCGCCGTCGCGCTCGCGGCCGCGCTCGGTGCAGAGCGCTGCGAGATCTACAGCGATGTCGACGGCGTCTACTCCGCCGATCCTCGCGTCGTCGATTCACCGTCGCATCTTGCCGAAATCGATCTCGCCATGCTCCAAGAAATGGCGGAGGCCGGCGCGAAGGTGTTGAACGCGCAAGCCGTCGAATGGGCGCGTCGCGCGAAAATCGCGATTTTTGCGCGCAAAACGGCCGATCTTCATGACGGCGCGAAAGAGACGGTCGCACGTGAAGGGGCGGGAGGTCGCGTGCGCGCGGTCGTCGGGCTCGATCGCGTCGTGCATGCCCAGCTCACGACGAAACATTTTTCGCGGCTCGCGCAAGCGGCGCATCGTCTCGGGATCGAAATCCTCGACGCGTGTTTCTCGGGCGGAGACGCGTCGTGCGCGATTCCACTTTTGA
>JAICXU010000462.1 GCA_025934595.1 Polyangiaceae bacterium
CCCCGACGGCGCCAAGAGCTCGAGCGCGATCTACTGGACCATCAATTGGTCCCAAGGCATGGCGCCGGAGGACGGAGCGAGAGTGCGAAAGAAATGCAAGTGAGCTCGCCCGAAATGGCGCGCCTCTCACGTCGCTACTTCGTGCAGCGGGCGATGCATTCTCCCTGCGTATCCGCCGGCTGATTTTTGCACGAATCGGCGCAGGTCGCGTGCGCCGACGATTGCATCTCTTGCCCCGCGGCCGCGCAGCCCGCGACGAGCGCGAAGAGAGCTCTCGAAATCATCCAACGTGCAACCGTGCGCATCCCTCGATGCTAGCGCATCAATCGTCGATGATTGCGGCGCCTCGTTCCTTCAACCGAAGGAGCCCTTCCTTCATCGCGCGAAGCTGCTCGGCGGAGTGAGGCTCCCAATCCGCGATTTCGCCCGTCACGACGAGCGCGGCGCGCGAACGAAAGGATCGCGTCGGGTTGCCGGGAAATTTCTTGTCGGTCAAATTCGGATCGTCCTCGATCGGCCCCGTCGGCTCGACGACGTAAATTCGTCCGCGACTGTCACCTCGCGCGAGCTCCGCCCCCCAAGTCGCCGCATCGAGCGTCCCCGTGAAGTACACATAGTTCGACAAGCGACCCGGCTCGCCGAAGTTCGCAAGGCGGCCCGGCTCGATCCGATCGCCAAGTCGCAAGTCGGCCTTGGTCCCATGAAAAAATCGCGCGACGCCCGTCGCATGACAAGCCGAGCACGCTTCAGGGCTCTTCCCCTGCCCCGCGCAAATCGCGCAGGGATGCGACACGACGAAAGGTCCGCGATCGGCTGCCATCGCGCTAGGGCGCGTCGCCGAAGCAAACGATCGGCAACGGATTCGCGTAGCACGCGTGGATCTCTTCGTCGGTCCAGCGCGCATCGGTGTACATCGCCGGCATCCCTGCGACGCCGGTGGATGCATCGCTCCAGTTTTCGCACGTGCCGCCGTCCGTCGACGACTTTCCCGTCCACACGAGGACGCCCGGGCTGACCGAGCCCGTGAGCGTCTCGTCGATGACATGGAGAATGCCCGCCGGCAGCGCGCTGCGATTGTTGGCGACCACTTGACCACTCGGCGTGCACCACGGACCGTCGGTCTTGAGGCGCGAGGCTGCAGGCACGGAAGTCGTGGAGAGCCAGGCGCGGTAGACAGGCGACCCGGCGTCTGCTTCGACGCCTTCGGTCGTGCAGAGGATGTCCCCGCCATCGACGCCGCCGCCGAGGACGGGGAGGAAGTTACTCGCGCTCACGAAGACGACGTAACGGCACGCGGCGTCGGCGACGCTCGAATCACTGGCGTCGCTGGCATCGAACGCGCTGCCATCGACCGCGCCGTCGCGGGAGCCCGCGTCGACCGTGCTGCCGTCGACGCCGGCCGCGTCGGCGTTCCCGGAGTCCGCATTCTCTCCGGTGACGTTGCCGCCGAGGCTGCCAAAATCGAAGCAAGCCGACAAGGCGCTGAGCACGCTGCACACCGCAACGATTTTCGCGCGGCCCGTCATCCTCGGATGCTACGCGGCTTTGGGGGATTGCGGTCGGAAAAGCACGCCTCGGATGCGCGTCATCGGAATCACGCGGTGCGCGTCTTCGCCTTCGCGCCGCTACGGCTTCACTTCGACGCGCGTCGGATGATTCTCGTCGGCTTTGATCGAGTAGCGCACGAGCGCGCGGAGGACATCGTTGCGATCGACGTTGCCGACGACGCTCTTGATGTCTTCGTACACGCTCGGGTCGACGAGGAGCGCGCCGAGCGTGCCCTTCCCTGCTTTCAGATTCGCGACGATGGTGCGGAGGTCGTCGCTCATCGCGTTCACGTTGCCCATCAAGTGCTGCGTGTCGTTGTCGCCGTAGACGAGCGCGTGCACGATCCCGTTGCCCTGTCGGATCGCGACCAGATCTTGATGAATTTCTTGCAGCGAGCCGGCCGCGTGTTGGCTCATCTCGCCGTCGTAGACGAGCGCGTGCGCGATGCCGGGCCCGTTTTTCACGTGCGCGCTGAAGTCGTCGAGGTTCGAGCTGATGTCGTCGGCGTTGCTCACCATGTGATCGAACTTGCGACCTTCGTTGGGGTCCAAGAGCGCGCGGTGCACGATGCTGTCGTTCTGTGCGACGCCGTCCATGATGACGCGGAGATCGTGGATCGAGCCCTTCACGTCCTCGGCGAACTTCGGATCGGAGAAGGCGCGCGTGCCGACCTCGACGTTGTTGACCGCTTTTTGCGCCGTATCCATGATCGCTTCGACCTTCGTGAGATACTTCGCGAGATCGACGGGCTCTTCGGTCTTGAGGAGCTTTCCCGGTTGAAGCTCCGGGCCGGTGCCGTCGGACGAGAGCTGGATCATCTTGTCGCCGAGGAGACCCTTGTTGTCGACGGTCGCGACGGTGTCTTCGCGCACGCGGACCGATTCGTCTTTCACGACCTCGACGGTCACGTAGATGCGCGGGTCTTCCGGCTTCGGCGAGTGACCGACGCGCGTGACGGTTCCCACGTCGACGCCGCCCATGCGCACGGGCGCGCCGGGTTTGAGGCCCGCGACGTCGGCGAAGGACGCTTGGTAGGTGACGTCGCTCTTCCAGTAATTGCGCTTGTCGCCGATCATGAAGACGATCACGGCGATCAAGAGAAGGCCGAGCACCATGAAAATGCCGACGGTGATGGATCGCTTCATGGGTCTCGCCTAAGTCGCGCGGACAGAATCGGCGCGGGGCCCATTGTCGCTCATCCCGCCGCTCAGGAGGACGACAAAAGCGACACCAAATCTTCGGTCTCCGGCGCGCGTCCCTCGATGAAATCGCGCACGTAGGTGTTGCGCGTGTGCTTGAACTCATCCGGCGTGCCGACGAGCATCACGCGGCCTTTGTGCAGCATCACGAGCCGATCGGACACCGCGAACGCCGTGCCCATGTCGTGGGTGACGACGATGCTCGTGATCTGCAGGGCCTTTTTGATGTTCACGATGAGATGGTTGATGCGGCCCGTGTTGATCGGATCGAGGCCGGTCGTCGGCTCGTCGTAGAGGAGCACCTCGGGATGCAGCGCCAACGTGCGCGCGAGGCCGACGCGTTTCTTCATGCCGCCGGACAAATCCGAGGGGCGCATCGCTTCGATGCCGGGCAGACCGACGCTCGTGAGCGATTGCGCGACGCGCTCTTTGATTTCGTCGTCGCTCATCGTGTTCCAGAATTGCTCGCGCAATCCGTACGCGACGTTCTCGCCGACACTGAGCGAGTCGAAGAGCGCGGCGCCCTGGAAAAGATAGGCGATTCGACGCCGCACCTCGCCGAGCTCGTGCTCGTTCATCTTCGTGACCTCGGCGCCGTCGAACGTGATCGTACCTTCGTCGGCAGGAAGAAGACCGACGAGCAGCTTGAGGAGCACGCTCTTTCCGACACCAGACGCGCCCATCACGGTGATGGTCTCGCCGCGTTTGATCTCGAGATCGAGATCCGAGTAGATGACCTTCGGTCCGAACGCCTTTTTGACGTGCGAAAAACGGATCAGGGTGCCGCCGACCGCGGTCTTCGTATGCAGATGATGAAGATCGGCCGAAGACATTCGCGTGAATGCTACCTCGCGAAGCGTCGCGACGACAGTGCGGCTACGCGAGCCGCGCCGGGCGCCTCTTCAACGCGTGACTTCGATGTCGACCCACGCCTCGTCGAGGTTGATCTCGGCGCGGGCGTCGTCGGTGAGCTTGAGATCGGCCGCGGCCGCGCGCCGGCCGTTGAGCATGACGCGCGTCTTCGGATCGAGGCGGCCCGTGACCACGTACTTGCCTTGGATCGTGACCGAGGTCGCATTCACGGCCGTGATCACGCCTTGCACGTGCTTTTCGGTCACCGCGTGAGCGGCGGTCGTGACCATGAACGCCGAGATTGCCAAGGCGACACGTGCGAAATGGCGCGCAGCCTTGCGCGCGTCTTGACCGACCATGGGATGCCTCCTCCCGAGCGAAACCCCGCGCCCCTTGTACCCCGCGACGCGGCTTTGTCGAGAAAATTGGAGCTTTCTCGGAAAGGCCGGTTTTTGCCGTGTCCGAGAGGCCTTCGGGTCAGGGCAC
>JAICXU010000032.1 GCA_025934595.1 Polyangiaceae bacterium
GCTTCGCCGCAGGCCGCCGCGCCGCCGCCGCTCGCTGCCACCGATTCCGGCACGGCCCTCACGCGGGTCACGGCCGACAATCAAGACGAGACGACGCCGCAGCTCTCGCCGGACGGCAAGGTCGTCATCTTCGTCGCGTGGTCGCAAGTGGACGACGGGCAAGGCAACATGATCCCGCAGACCACGGTGATGGGCGCGGATCCCTCGAACGGCAGCGCGCGCACGCTCTACACGAACACGAATGCGGGCGCGAACTGGCCGACGTTCGCGCCGAACGGATCGCTCGTGTACGCATCGATGTCGACGGGAACGCAGACGCTCGTCAAATCCCTCACGAACGCGCCGAATGCGGCGTTCACCGTGATCAACGACGGTCGCACCGCGCCGTCTCCGTCGTGGCCTGCCGTTTCGCCGGATGGACGTCATCTCGCGTTCGAGGCCACCGTCAACAACGCGGAGAGCATCGTCACGTCGGGCATGGACGGATCGAAGGTCACGATCCTCGGCGCCGGCTACACGCCGTCATGGAGTCCCGACGGCAAACGCCTCGCGTTCTCGCGCGTCGTCGGCAACGGCGCGGAGATCATGCTCGTCGACGCCGCGAACGGTGGAAATCTCACGCAAGTCACGAACGCGGGATGCTCGTCGAACAAACCGCGCTTCTCGCCGGACGGTCGCTATCTCGTGTTCGAATCGAACTGCGGATGGAATCAAATCGCCGGCGGCGACGCCAACACGACATGGAACCTCTTCGCCGTGAAGACCGACGGCTCCGGTCTCACGCAGCTCACGCAAGGCCCCGGCGAATCCGGCCAACCGTTCTGGGGCAAAGACGGCTTCATTTATTTCGAATCCAACTACGGCGGCACGTCGAATCGCGACATCTGGAAGCTGCAGCCCGCAGGCGATCTTGCGGGGCCCGCCGTCACGATCACTGCCGCGCCCGCAAAGTCCGCGCCGAGCCTTCCGCCGCCGGGCGTGCCGCTGAAAAATTCGGGCGCGACGAATCCGAAGGCAGGCGCCGGCGGCACCGGATCGCCCGGCGCCGTGCCGATGAAGAAGACTCCGCCCAAGGGCGGCGCTCCGAATTGGTGAGCGCCATGTCTTCCGCGCCGTTCGAAAAAGTCAGCACGGAGCTCGATTTTCCACGCGAAGAGAAGGCCATTCTCGATCTCTGGCGCGAGAAAAAGATCTTCGAAAAATCGATCCGCGGCGAAAAAGGTGACTTCGTCTTCTACGAAGGCCCGCCCACCGCGAACGGTCTTCCGCACAACGGACACGTGCTCACGCGCGTCATCAAAGATCTGTTTCCGCGCTACAAAACGATGTGCGGCTACCGCGTCGCGCGCAAGGCGGGATGGGACACGCATGGCCTGCCCGTCGAGGTCGAGGTCGAAAAAGAGCTGCGCATCCACGGCAAGGCCGCGATCGAAGAGTACGGCGTCGATCCGTTCATCGCGAAATGCATCGACTCCGTATTTCGTTACACGAACGAGTGGGAGGAGCTCACGACGCGCATCGGCTTCTGGGTCGATCTCCAGAGCGCGTACGTCACCTATCACAAGACCTACGTCGAGAGCGTCTGGTGGGCGCTCTCCGAGCTGCACAAAAAAAATCTCCTCTATCAAGGACACAAGGTCGTCTGGTGGTGGGCGCAGGGCGGAACCGCGCTCTCGGCGGGCGAGGTCGGGCAGGGATACAAAGAGGTCGATGACCCTTCGGTCTACGTTGAATTTCCCCTAGTTGACTATTCCGACACTTCTCTGCTCGTTTGGACAACTACGCCATGGACTTTGTCGTCGAACATGTACGCCGCGATCAACCTCGCGTTCGAGTACGTGTTCGTGCAAGACGGCGACAAGAAATATGTCGTTGCGGCGAAGCTCCGCGAAACGCTGGAAAAGAAGCTGAAACGTGAGCTGTCGGTCGTCGGCAAGCTGACAGGCGACGAGCTGCTCGCGCTTCGCTACCGGCCGCCGTTCGATCTTTTTGCGAAGGAAGCCGAAGGCAAGCACGTCTGGTGCGTGAAGGCGGCGGACTTCGTCACGCTCGACGCCGGCACCGGCATCGTGCACATCGCGCCGGCATTCGGCGAGGACGACCACAACCTCTTCAAGAAAATTCAGACTGCGCTTCCCGAACAGGCTCCGCCGCTTTTCTGCGCCGTGAAGCCCGACGGCACGTTCGTCGACGCGAGCCCGCCGTTCGGTGGCCAATGGGTGAAAGACGCGGACAAAGCCATCGCACAAGATCTCAAGGCACGAGGTCTTCTCGTGCACCAAGAGACGTATCGCCACGATTATCCGTTTTGCTGGCGAGCGGATTCCGATCCGCTCATCCAATACGCGCGGCCCGCTTGGTACATCCGCACCACGGAAAAGATCCAAAACGCGATCAAGAACAACGAGACGATCCAGTGGCTGCCGGATCACATCAAGCATGGTCGCTTCGGCGAGTTCTTGAAGAGCAACGTCGACTGGGCGCTCTCGCGCGAGCGCTATTGGGGAACCCCGCTCAACATTTGGCAGTGCGACACGTGCGCGCACGAGGTCGCGCCGTCCTCGGTGAAGGCGATCGAAGAGCTCGGCGGATCGTTTCATCACTTTCACGCGGCAAAAAAAGCCAATCCCGCGCTGAGCGAGCACCTCATCGTCCACAAGCCTTGGATCGATCAGGTCTCCTTCGCCTGCAAAAAAGACGGCTGCAAGGGAACGATGCGCCGCGTGCCGGAGGTCATCGACTGCTGGTTCGACTCCGGCTGCATGCCGTTCGCGCAGTGGGGATTTCCTCACCAAGGTCACGACGAGTTCAAGAAGAGCTTTCCGGCCGACTTCATCTCGGAAGGCATCGATCAGACGCGCGGCTGGTTCTACACGCTTCTCATGATCGCGACGCTCGTCTTCGACGACGAGACTCAAAAGAAGCTCGGGCTCTCTCCAGTGCGCGCGTATCCGCTTCCGTTCAAGACGTGCATCGTGCTCGGGCACGTCGGCGACAAAGAAGGGAAGAAGGAGAGCAAATCGAAGGGCAACTACACGCCGCCCGACATGATCTACGACGAGGTCGCGCTCGACTTCGCGCTCGTGGAGATGCCGGTGAAGAAGGCGGCGGCGGGAGACGCCGCTTACATCGCGCCGGAAGATCTCGAAGGCCTCGATCTCGCCGACGGTGAAGAGGTCACGCTGCAATCGCGCGCGAACGACACGAAGATCCAAGTGACGCTGCACGGTCAAAAGGGTCTGCCTCGGCGAGTGATTCTACTCGGACAAAACAGCCGTTCCGCGCTCGCCGTGAAGCCGACGGCGCCGCCCACGAAGCCCACCGACGTTCCGCGTTTCGCGCCCGAGCATCGCGTCACCGTGAGGCCGCACATGGCCGCACCGGGCGCCGACGCATTTCGATGGTTCTTCTACGCGTCGAATCCGCCGTGGTCGAACACGCGCCATTCGCTGTCGAACGTCCGCACGCTGCAAAAAGAATTTTTGATCAAGCTGCGCAACGTCTACTCGTTCTTCGTCATCTACGCGAACATCGACGGCTTCGCGCCCGCGGGAACGAAATGCGAAAAGAGCGAGCTCGATCGCTGGATCACGAGCGAGCTTCACCTGACGACGCAAGCCGTGCGCAGCTGCCTCGATGCGTACGACGTCTACGGCGCGACCCAGAAGCTCACCGCGTTCGTCGACGCGCTCTCGAATTGGTACGTGCGCCGCAGCCGCGAACGATTTTGGCAAAGCGGTTGGACACCGGACAAGGCGGGCGCCTCCTTCACGCTCTACGAGGTTCTCGTCGAAACGGCGAAGCTCATCGCGCCGTTCACGCCGTTCTTCGCGGACGCGATGTACCAAAATTTGGTCGTGCGCTTCTGCGCGGCGACCGGCAGCCCGTGCGAAGAAAGCGTGCATCTTACACATTATCCGCAGCCGAATTTGGCTGAAATCGACGAAGAATTGTCGGCGCGCATGCGCACCGTCCGCGCCGTGGTGAGCCTCGGCCTCCAGGCACGCACGGGCGCCAAGATGAAGGTGCGACAGCCGCTCCGCTCCGCGAAGATCATCACCGAGAGCGCGGATGCGCGCGCGGCGATCCTTCGCCACGAAGAAATGATTCGCGAGGAGCTCAACGTGCTCGCCGTCGAGGTCGTCACATCGAACGTGCGCGAGTTCGTCGAGTACGTGATGAAGCCGAGCTTCCGCGCGCTCGGCCAGCGCGGTCTCGGAAAAGAAGCGCAGCTCCTGAAAGGCGTCCTCGCGAAGACCTCGCCGGAGGACATCGCCGCGATGCACACCGAGCTCGGAAAGAACGGAAAGATCACCGTCGAAGGCATCGAGCTCACCGCGGCCGATCTCGAGGTCTCCTTCACGACCAAGGAAGGCTTCACGGCGGCGGGTGATCGCATCGGCGTCGTCGTGCTCGAGACGACGCTGGATGACGAGCTGCGCGATCTCGGGCTCGTGCGCGAAATTTTGAATCGCGTCCAAGGATTCCGAAAAGACATGGCGCTCGAATACACCGATCGCATCAAGGTGGCGGTTGCCGGCTCCGAGCGCGTGAATCGCGTCATGACGGCGCATCGCGAGGCGATCATGAAAGAGGTGCTGGCGGTCGACATGATCGTGGGGCAGTGTGATGCCGAGCCGATCGACATCGACGGTGAGCCCGTGCGACTTTCCGTCGAACGAGCGCGCACGTGACAAACGAGCTAAAAATACCGGCAATGCGAGCTCGAACGCTTTTTCGCGTGGCCGCGCTCACGGCGCTCTCACTCCTGGCGACGGGCTTCGACTGCGGCGGCTCGAGCCTCGCGCCGAGCAACGTTCCAGCTCTGAGCACATGGACCTCGTCGAGCGGGAACGCCAGCGTCGTCGTCACCGCGCAGCCATTTTCGATCACGATCAAAGACAAGCAAGGCAACGTGCTTCTCGAATCGGCGAACGTGGACGATCCCACGTACGGCGCCGTGTCGTTCACGCACAACACCGATCTCACCGGCGGAACCATCGTCTACGGGTGGGATTATTTCCGCGGTGAGGACAACCCGTTCGTCAAAGCGAAGCTCACGGGAGTCACGAGCGACGGAGCGGGTCTCACGCTCCAAATCTCCGGGGACGGCGACGACGCGCACACGGGCATCATCAAATTTTCCGACTATCCGAACAATGGTGGCGTTCGCATCTCCGCCGCGGTCGCGCACGCGCCCGGCGGCACCGACACCGACGACACGACCATCAACCGCGTGTCGCTCGCGTTCAAGATGCACGACGACGATCACTTTTTCGGCTTCGGCGAGCGCGGCGTGTACGTCGACGAGCGCGGTCAAAAGCTGAAGACGTGGGTCGAAGAAGACGGCTTCGGTCACGGCGAAGACACGCCGATCGGTCCGGGAAATCCGTCGCCGAACGGTCCCGACATGACGCACGTGCCGGTGCCGTGGATGATGAATCCGCGAGGATTCGGCTTGTTTCAAGACACGGTGAATCGCGTGAATTATCACCTCGGCGACGAGCGCACGGACGCGTGGCGTGTCGAGGCGACGACGGGCGATTTCGAAGCCGTCCTCTTCGCCGATCCCGAGCCCGCGAATTTGATCGCCGGCCTCACGTCGATCACGGGCCGTCCTCCGCCGATCTCGGATTGGTTCTTGGCGCCACGGCGTCGCGCGAACATCGGCACCGACGAGATGGAGAAGCTCCGCTCCAATCACATTCCGACGACTGCGATCGACACGGCGTTTCATTATTTTCCGCACGGCCTCGGCACCATGACGCACGATCAGCTGAAGGCGGTCACGGCCGACATCCACGCGCGCGGCTTCAAGGCCATCAGCTACTTCTGCTCGTTCGTCGCCGAAGACGCTCATCCGGAGATCGACGAGGCCAGGGCGGGCGGCTTCCTCGTCAAGCACGCGGACGGCACGCCGTACATGATGCTCGATCAATCGTTCGAAGCCGGCATCGTCGACTTCACGAACCCCGACGCCGTGAAATGGTTCCAGGGCTACATGCAAGGCGCCATCGACGACGGCTGGGACGGCTGGATGTACGATTTCGCCGAATACGTTCCGATGGACGCCGTGATGTTCAACGGCATGCGCGGAAGCGAGGCGCACAACCTCTATACGAACCTCTATCAAAAAGCGGCGATGGATATCGTCGGCCCCGATCGCCTCATTTTCGTGCGATCCGGCTACTCCGGCAGCACGGGCAACAACACGGGGAAGGTGAGCGTGCTCGGCACCGGCGGGCTCGTGCCGATGCTCTGGGCGGGAGATCAAGCGACCGATTTCGACGCTGCGCAAGGCTTGCCGTCCGCGCTCATCCTCGCATTGAACTCGGGCCTCAGCGGCTTGCCGCTCTGGAGCTCCGACATCTCCGGCTACCACTTCATCTACAATCCGCCGCCCGACAAAGAGCTCTACTTGCGATGGACCGAGCTCGGTGCGTTCTCGGTCGACATGCACGACGAGAACGAAGGCGCGGGAAGCGACGGTCTCACCGCCGCCGACCGCTGGCAGATTTGGAAAGACCAAGAATCGACCGACACGTATCGGAAATACGCGAGCTACAAGACGCGCATGCTTCCGTATTTGCAGGTCGCGGTGAGCGAGGCGCGGCAGACCGGAATGCCGGTGATGCGTCACCTTTTGATCGGCCACGCGAAGGATCCGCAAGTTTGGGGCATCACCGACGAGTACATGTTCGGTGACTCGCTGCTCGTCGCGCCGGTGGTCGAGAGAGGCGAGACGAGCCGCAGCGTCTACTTTCCCGACGACGCGTACTACGATTTTTGGAGCGGAGAGCCGATGCCCGGTCACACGACCGCGAACGTCGATGCGCCGCTCGACGACGTGCCCGTCTATGCGCTCGCGGGCGCGATCGTTCCGATGCTGGACGCGTCGATCGAATCGCTTTTTTCCGCGACCACCGGCACGATTCCGGTGTCCGCCGACAGCGTCGCATCACGCATGGAAGTGCAGATTTTCGCGGGAAAAACCGGCAAAATCACGATCGCCGACGGCACGACGTTCTCGCAAGCGAACGCGAACGTTCCGCCGAACGTCACCGCGCCGAGCGACGACACGGGTCCGATCCCCGCCGCCGCGGGCACGTCCGATCTGACGACATGCTCGCGATGCGCGCTCCTCGACACGACCGGCAGAACGCTCACCGTCGTCGACACCGTGCAGAACGTCAACGTCACTGCGGGCGATCTGAGCTTCAAGGTGGAGAGCGGCGCACAAAGCAAGCGATATCTCTTCGTCGTTCATTTTTGACGTCGGATCGATCTCGGCGCCGCCGACATCGAGTGCGTTCTGGTATGGTGAACGTCTCATGCCCAAGGCTTTGCGCGCGCCGACGTCGTCCTCCGCAAGTGACAAGCGGCCCGCGCTTGCTCGCGCAGAGATTTTGGACAAGGCCGCGCGCACGCGCATCGAGGACGAGCTCGGCGCCGCGCTGAAACGCAGGCAAGCCACGGAGCCGAAGGTCGCCGGTTGCGCGCGCGCTCTCGCACCGCTCAGCGCGGCTCTTCGCGGATCGCTCGGCGACCTCGCGCAGGTGATGATTCGTCGCTCTTCGTTCAAGCGCGAGACCTACAGCGCGGCGGTTCGGTCTCTCGCCGACTCGGACGATCGCCGCCTTCCGACGATGTTGAAGAGCGCATTCGCGACCGACGAAGCCGGCGGACACGCAGCGTTCAGCGCAGCTTGTTTTTCGCGGGATCCGTCGCTCGCCCAGCCTCTCGCGAAGATCGCGGCGAGCCGTCAATCGCATCTCGCGTTCGGCGCAGAGACGGCGCGTGTCGTGCGCGGCGAATCGAACGGCTCGCATCTCACGCAGCTCGCGCCGATGATCAAAGAGAGCCATCGTCTCGCGCTCTGCGCCGAGCTCTTCGTTCCTCTCTCGCGATCCGCGCCCGTTCCGAAGCTCGTGGGCCCTGCGCTCGGCGTCCTGCGAGGGGCAGAGCGACATCTCGGTCGCTGGCTCGTGCTCGCCGAAGTCGCGGCGCGCGCGGGCGACATGGATCCGGTCAACGAAGCGGCGTCGAAAGCGGACGGCGGTCCGTCGTCGTCGCGCGCAGCGTGGGCGCTCGTTCGCTGGGCGCTCACGGAAGGCACGACCGACGGCGCCGCGCCTCCGGAGATGCGACCCACCGTCGAGCTCATTGCGCGTCTTTCGGATCGACCGAGCGCGGATCGCGACACCACATTTCTTTTTCGCATGGCGCGCGCAGGCTCGACGGCCGTTCGGCCGATGCTCGAGGCGCTTGCGAAGTCGACGCCTCTCTCCGACGAAACGGCGATCCGCGCCGCTCTTTATCTCGTTCGCGATCATGCTCGCGAAGATCTGCGCGAGGGGCTCGTCCAAGCCGCGACCACGCCGCGTCGCGAAGAGCTCCGTGGTCTTGCCGTCGCCGCGCTCTGGGACGTCGGCAATCGCGATCTCGCGCGCGATCTCTCGGCGGACCTCATGACGTCGAAGCACGTCTCGAACGTCGCGTGGGGAGCGATCGTGCGCGCCGCCGCATCCGATCGACGCGCCGCCGACTCTGGACGCGCGTCAGGTCTGCGCGCTGGTGATCCCGACTCCGTGCGCGTCCCGACGCTCGTCAACGAAACGCGCTTTCGTTGGATTCAGTGGGGTTGGGTCGAGTAAGTGGCCGGAGCCGCGCTCCCCGCGCAGGCCACCATCGTCGTCGCGGCCGATCGCGACGACGACGATCTCGACGGCAAGCCCGACGCAGATTCGCCGAGGCTCTCGGCGTTCGCAAAAACCAGCCTATTTTCCCTCGATTCGCGATTTTGGGGAGCGAAGCTCCGCGCGGATTCGGGCTCCGATCACGTGCGCGTGATGTCGGCGAATGGCGCGGTCGTTCCGTTCGGAAACGTGGTTCCGAAGAGCGCGCTCTTGCAAGGCGTGTCAGTCGGAGTCACGCACCTCGTCCTCCTGCGCGGCGGAAAGGAAGAAGCGATCACCGTCGACGTCGTCGGCCTTGGCTTTCGTGACGGCGCGAACGAGGATCTCGATCTCGCGCGCGACCGCGCTTCACTCGAACGCACACCGCCGGAGCGCGCTCCGGCTTCTCCCGAAGCGACGTACGACGACGGCGACGCGCTGCGGGCTCGTTTCGAAATCCCGGCCGACGGCGCAATGGCGGTCGATGCGGCGGCGCTCTCCGTCGAATCGATCTCGGCTTCGGGCGGAAGCATCGACAAGCTCGATGCGGTCACGTTCGATCACGTGCCATGTGGCGCAGGCAAAGCGTGCTTCGTGACCGCGCCCATTCGTCTCGTCGTCGACGATGTCGATCGCACGTTGCCGCTCGTCGAGCGCCGCTCCGTTCGGGCGGAGGTCGGCGGCGCCGTCGTGCTTCGATACGCCGGCGCGGAACAATCCATTCGCATCGAGGGTCCGCGCAATACCTCGCTCGGAGCGATTCCGCGGTATCGCGCGTCGGTACGACCGTTCGTCGTGCGCGTGACCGCGAAAGGAGCGCCTGCCGTCGGCGGTAACGAGCAAGGCGCAGCGCTCGCCGTGCGTCAAGAGCTCGCGCTCGCGTCGGCGACGTGGGGGCAATGCGGCATCACGTTCGGAAAGACCGACGCGATCGACGTGAAGATCATCGATCCACCGCCGCCTTTTCTCGTGAGCTTCGGCGATGATCTCGGCATCGCCGCTTCGGGGGGATCGGTCAAAGTGAAGATCGACGGAAAGCTCGTTTCATCGGAAATTCAGCCGGGATCGAGCCCTCTCGGCGCCGCGCGGGCGTTCGCCGCCGCCGCCGCGCACGCGGGATTTTCCGCTGCCGTTTCTCCGAACGTGCGCATCGTCCCCGCAGCGGGGTCGAGCGTAGACGTTCTCGTGAAACACGATGGCGCGCTCGCGCACGTGACTCCCGCGTCGGGAACGCACGCCTCCGACGATGCATCGATGGTCGTGCGCATCGGCTCGGTCGATCTTTCCGATGGCCTCTATCACTTCGGCGACATGGACTCGATGTCCGGCACACTCGAAGAGCGCACGCTCGTGAAGTCGATCGACGACGGCGATCCATCGACCATCGACGTCGTGTTCGTGCCGAGCTTCACCGGCGGCGATCGCATCGGCGAATCCTTCATTCAAAACGACACGTCGAGCATTCGCGATCTCGTCATCCTCGATCGCGCGGGTGTTCGCGCGCGGCGAATGAGCTCGACCCTCGCCCACGAAGCCGGCCACGTGCTCATGGACGCGCCGGGACATCCGGACGACTACGGTCTCGACACGCCCACGCGGCTCATGGATTCCGACGGCGCCGATGCATCGCCGTTCGGACCACGCAGGCTCGCCATCGATGAGTGCGTGCGCGCGGTGAAAGAAGCCGGGCCGAAAGCACGCGTGCCGCTTCTCGTTCCGTGGCCGCTCACGCCGCTGAAGATCGCGCGCTGATCGATCTCGCAGCTAGCGGCACGCGGAAAATCCACGGAGCAAGCCAATCGCGATGTGCTTGCGTGATTTTTCGCGAGCAAAAGCGACGTCCCCGGGCCCCACGCACGCGGGGCAACCGCCGTTGCACGGACAAGACTCCACCATGCGAAGGGCGCGCGCGAGAAGCACGTCGCGATGCTCGAAGATGCGGCTCGCGAGACCGATGCCGCCGGGAACGTGCTCGTAAATGTAGAGCGTGGGGTCGTACTCCACATCGGATCGACCATCAGACCCGCCTCTGGCGGTGTCCGCGTGATGCTCGTCGAGCGAGACGCCGAGATCGTGCGGGTCGCACATGAGCGCGACGGCCGACACGGTTTCGAGCGCGCGTCCTACGCCGCGAAGCGCGTCGATCATCGCCGCGCGCCCGTGCGCCGATTCGAGCAACGATTGATGCGGCACTTTCAGCCAGAACGACGTCGTGTGCATTTGCATCTCGGGCAATCGCACGTCGCCGTAGCCCGCATTTTCGTGCGTGTAGAATTTGATCTTCTTGTAGCCGACGACCTTCTCGACGATCGCGACCTCGCCCCACGCGCTCGTCCACGCATGATCGCTCGTGCGAGGAGTTACGGCATCCGCGGAGATGTCGATGACGGAGATTTTCATGTGCGTCATCGCGTCCGTGAAATAGTCGGGAGCGACTTTCCGCACGAACGCCTTGTGATTTTCGTAATCGAATTTCTCGACCTGCCAGCATTCGCCGTCGTGTTGGTAGATGGCTTGCTCGTGCAGCATCGTGTGCGCGCCGCGCCAATCGAGCTCGGCAAACGCCTTGTCGTGCTCGACGTCGATGATGACGACGTTGTCCCAGCCCACGCTGCGGAGCGACACGTCGTTCGCGGGATAAGCGTCGGTGGCCCAATGAAATTTATTTCCGGACTCGTGCAGAACGCCGTGGCGACCGAGAAAATCCAGGGCCTCCGCTGTGTCCTCGGATTTCAGCGATCCGAACGAATCGCTGCGTGAGAACGGAAGCTCGAATGCGCCGCATTTCAAATGTTGGATGAGGATCTCGACGTTGTCGGGATCGATGCGCGCTTCTTCCACCGGTGAGCCGAGGAAAAATTCCGGCTCGCGCGCGAGATATTGATCGAGCGGAGCGCTGGACGTGACGAGCACGGCGATGCTTGTCGCGCAACGACGGCCGGCGCGTCCGAAGCGCTGCCAAGTGCCTGCGATCGAGCCTGGATAGCCGGCGCAGACGACGGCGTCGAGATCTCCGATGTCGATGCCGAGCTCGAGCGCGTTCGTGGCGACGACGCCGAGGATCTCCCCGCTGCGAAGCTTCTCCTCGATCTCGCGACGCTTCCCGGGCAAGTAGCCGCCGCGATACGCCACGATGCGCGAGGCGTCGACTTGGCCTTCGACCTTGTCGCGCAAGTAACGAAGCATGACCTCGACGTTGTTGCGCGATTGTCCGAACAGCAGCGTCGGAACTCCGGCGCGCACCAAGTCCGCCGTGAGCATGACCGCTTGCTTCGCGTAGCTCGCGCGGATGCCGAGCTCTTGATTCACGACGGGCGGATTGAACATGAACACGCGCCGCTCGCCGCGAGGCGCGCCGCTCTCGGTCTCGAGCGCGACCTCTTCTTCTTCGAGCCCGAAC
>JAICXU010000372.1 GCA_025934595.1 Polyangiaceae bacterium
GAGGAGCGTTCGCGCGTTTCCGTTCCACGAGCGTTCCAAGAACCGCGCATAGACGTTTTGCGCGCCGCCGATTTCGAGCAAGCGCTCGAAAAATCCCATTGTCTGGTACGACGCAGCTTCTTCCGCCGTGTCGCCCATGTGATAGCGAATCACGATGTGCGCTTCGCCGTCGGACAGCGTCGGGATCTCGAGCGCTTCGAAATCGAAGTATGTCGCGCGCAGCACGCGAAAGCGCATCAGCGTTTCGAGCGGGTCGTTTTCCGCGACGAGCTGAGGTTGCGCCCCGCGGAGCGCGTCGACCGAGAAGCGTCCCCACATGCGAACGGCCTCGAGATCGCTCGCGGCGATCTCGGCGAGGATGGCGTTACCCATGCGCTCGAAGCTTTCCATCGGATACCAACCGTTCGGATCGATCTTGATCCGCAAAAACGGAAGGTCCTCCCGCGAGAGGCGCGTCGACCACTCGACGTCCTTCCTGCCGCGCAGCATGCGTACGTAGTCGGCGAAGAGAACGCCCTTCACATGTCGATTCACGGCGAAGCTGCCAATGTAGCGCGACTTCCAGGCTCGACGCGGCGAAACTCACGCACGGTCGACGATCGCGCGCGTCAGTAGCCCCCGCTCGATCCGCCTCCGCCCCATCCCCCGCCGCCTCCTCCGCCTCCCCAACCGCCGCCGCCGCCGCCGAATCCGCCCCCTCCGCCTCCGCCGAATCCACCACCACCTCCGCCGAACCAAATGAAGGGCGGACCGCCGCCGCCTCCGCCCCGTCGCGAGCGCGCGATGAGAAAGATGATGAGGAGCAGCACGCCGGCGGTGAGCGCGACCGAAGGCCACGAGACCGAGTCGTCCTCGGCCGCCGGCTTTTTGCCGGAGGCGTTGTCGCCGAGCGCTTGGATGATCGCGTTCGAGCTTTGATCGATCGCGCCGCGGAAATCGTCTTCCTTGAGACGCGGGCCGATGATCGTTTGGATGATTTGCTGCGTTTGCAGATCGGTGAGATCGCCCTCGGCGCCTTTCGCCGTCTCGATGCGGATTTTGCGCTCGTTCGGCGCGATGACGACGAGCACGTCGCGCTGCGCCGATTGCATGTCGAGCGAGCCGAGCTTCCACGCTTTGATCGTGTCGTAGGCGACGTCCGCGATGTCTTCACCGTCGAGCGACGGCGCGATGAGATACGTGACCTCGCTTCCCGTGCGCGCTTTGTACGCGCGGAGCTTGTCGCCGAGAGCTTGCTTGTCGGCGGGCGAGAGCTTGCCCATCGGATCGGTGATGGGCCCTTCGTTCGGCGGCGGCGTGTACGCCCACGCCGCGAACGCAGTGAGAAAATACGTGCAGAATACAATGAACGCCGCGAAGCGTGCGAAGCCGGCGCGTGGGAAGCTCGGCCGCGTTCGCGCGCGCATCACGAGCCTCGCTAAAACGAAACCGTGGGCGCCGTTTGCGCGGCGGCGTCCGCTTGGAAATACGCGCGAGGCTTGAACGTCTTGCCGGTGACTTGATTCACGGCCTTGCCACCGAGCTTGTTCAGCTCGGTGTTGTATTCGCGCGCGGCATCGTTGTACTGCTCGCGCGCGCGAGCGACTCGATTTTCGGTGCCTTCGAGCTGCACCTGCAAGCCTTGGAACTGCGCGTTCGCTTTCAGGTCCGGGTAGCTCTCCTGCACGGCAATGAGCCGCCCGAGTGATTTGCTGAGCTCGCCCTGTGCTTTCTGGAACGCGGCGACCTTGTCGGGATCGGTGAGATCGTCGGCCGAGAGCTGGATGCTCGTGGCCTTGGCGCGCGCGTCCGCTACTTCGGAGAGCACCTTCTCTTCGTGCGCCGCCGATCCCTTCACGGTCGCGACGAGGTTCGGCACGAGATCGGCGCGCCGTTGAAGCTGCGCTTGGATGTCGGCCCAGCGAGCGTCGCAGGTCGCGTCGTCGGCGACGAGCTGATCGTATTTGTGACAGCTCGGAACGAACGCAAGAAGGCAAACCGCGAAGAGCGCGAACAAGAATCGCATCGGGGCGGAGGTCATGCGCCCCAACTTACGAACCGCGAACCATATCCGCAACTTCGGGCTTGTCGGGGGCCGTCGCGCTCGAGCTCGGACGAGCGAATATTTTGCGCTGGACCGCGACGGTGATCGCGCAGAGCGCGAGCCCGGCGAGGACGTCGATCACGTAGTGGTAGCGAAGATAAACGCAGGCGAACGGGATCGAGAGGACGATCGGCGCGATCGCCCATCCGAGCTTTCGCACGTGCTTCATCGCGTAATAAAAAAGCACGAAGCTCATACACGTGTGCAGGCTCGGAAAGCAGTCGCGTGGAACGCGCGTGCGATCCATGAGCTCCTCTTTGACGAAGCCGAGATAATAAAAATCGAGGCTCACGTGATGAGGCAGCGTGAAGAGCGGCCCTTGCGCGGGAACGAACGTGTACGTGATGTAGCCGCACGCAAGCGCGAACGAGACGGCGAACGCGACCTCACGAAACGGCTTCGCGTCGCGCTTCGCGTAGATCGCGCCGAGCGTGATTGGATACAAAAACGTGTACGAAACGTAGGTCGCGGCGAGCCACTCGGAGAGCGCGGGATGAATGATCGATTCCATCCACGCGTGTGGGTCGTGGCCGAAGAAGAGCGCTTTGTCGATCGCCCAGAGCTGCGCGTCGCGGTCGGCGACGATCGGGCGCGCGAGGATCGGCCCCATGATTCCGTAGGCGTAGATGAGCGCGAGCGGCGGAAACCAAGCCCGCGCGCCGCTGCCCAAGAGATGACCCGCTTCGCGGAAAAAAGACGGCTTGAACGCGCCGTGCTTTTTCAGATGCAGGCCGTAAATCAGCCACAAAAGCAGCGGCGAGACGACCGCGATGAGCAGCGCCGAGAGCCACAAATCGATCTGCACGAGGATCGGCGCGACGGCGCCTCCGCCGGTATTTTGTGGCGGCTCGAGGAGCACCAGGCACAAAAAGGCGATCACCAGGAACACGCCGAGCATCACGTTGTGCAAGACGCGACGATGCTCGAACTCGGGCGGCCACGGCGTCTCGCGATACAGAAGGACGAGCCGCAACGCGACGACGGTGAGAAACGGCACGACGAGATCGATCGGCGGCACCGACTCGGCCTCTAGCGAAAAGCCGCCCGCGAAGACGGCGCGCGTGCATGCATAAGCGCAGAACGCGAGAAAAACCCACTCCGCCGGCTGGATGCGGGTCGTGAGGCCGGTCTTCACGCCGTGATCCTACATGGTTCCGTTCGGTCGCTCTTCTTCCGGAATCGGCGGGAATGGATCGGCGCGCCCAGGTGTCCATTCGACGAACCACGACACACACACCGAACCCACACCGAAAAGAAAGGAGGCTTTTCCCGACCTTCGCCCAGCGCCGGCGCCCGATTGCCCCCATCCCAGGCAAAAGACCGCGTCGGCAAATCTCGATTTCGATCGCGGACCTCCCAAGACGCGCGAAAACGAGAGCCCGAGACCCCTTCGAATCGCGATGAGCCTCCTCTCGCGTTTTGAAGGGGTTTCTTTTTTTTGCGGCTCAGCGCAGAAAATAAAACGCGACCGCCGAGGTCACCACGCCTGCGAAATAAGCGGCGCTCGCGATCGCGAGGACCTTGAGGTCGGTGCCCTTTTTGACGCGAAATCCCGAGCGCGGCTGCACGTCGGCCGCGAAGAGGGCGGGACGCGACTCGCCGCCCGGAATGTAGGGCGTGGCCGGACCGGTGCTGTCGTCGAACGAGTCGAGCGGCGAGCGCGGTCCCGGAAGCGGAGCGTTGGCGGCCATGAGCTTGGTCGTTCTACGAGAAGGCGGAGATCATTCTTCTCCCCTTTTACGGATTTTACTCTTCGTCGGAGGAGAGCTTCGCGAGCACGCTCAAATCTTCGAGCGTGGATGTATCTCCTTGTGGCGATTTCGCACCGGAGGCGACCTCCTTGAGCAGGCGTCGCATGATTTTGCCGCTGCGCGTCTTCGGAAGCGAGTCGGTGAATCGGATTTGGTCCGGCCGCGCGAACTTTCCGATCTCCTTGTCGATGTGCTCGGTGAGCTTGCCCTTCGTGTCCTTGTCCGCTTTCTGTCCGGACTTCAGCGTGACGAACACGACGAGCGCTTGGCCCTTGAGGTCATCGGGCTTCCCGACGGCGGCCGCTTCCGCGACCATCGGATGCGAGACGAGCGCGCTCTCGATTTCGGCCGTGCCGATGCGATGTCCCGCGACGTTGAGCACGTCGTCGATGCGACCGACGACCCAGAAGTAGCCGTCTTGATCGCAGCGCGCGCCGTCGCCCGTGAAATACACGTCCTTCATGACGCCCCAATACGTTTTGAAATAACGCTCGTCGTCACCCCAGAGCGTGCGTGCCATCGACGGCCACGGTTTCTTGATGACGAGCTTGCCGCCTTCGTTCGCCGCGCACGGCTCTCCGCGATCTTTGGTGACCGCGATGTCGACGCCGAAGAGAGGCAGTCCCGTCGATCCGGGCTTCGAGTACGACGCGCCGGGCAACGTCGTGAGCATGATGCTGCCGGTTTCGGTTTGCCACCAGGTGTCGACGATCGGGCAGCGGCCGCCGCCGATGTTCGCGTGGTACCACTCCCAGGCGGCCGGGTTGATCGGCTCGCCCACCGAGCCGAGGATGCGCAGGCTGCTCAGGTCGTAGCGCTTCGGGTGCACCGCCTCGTTGCTCTCGGCC
>JAICXU010000770.1 GCA_025934595.1 Polyangiaceae bacterium
TGAAACGACTCGAGACGCGTCGAGAGATCCATGGATTCGACGGTCACATGGAGGCGAGGACCGCGCAAGTCGCTCGCGGCTCGCACGCAAGACTGGCGGCTCAGCGAACGTCGATATGGCGCTCGGCGCGGAGGAGCCGGCCGTCGACCGTCGCTTCGAACGTCAGATAAATCTTCTTCGGCGTGGTCGGCAGCGGCACCTTCGACGCAAACGAGCTCGCGCTGCCCGCTGCGAGCGGCAAGGTCTTCCCGTCCGTGGAATCGCGATCTTCGCGCAACGTGAGAACCGGCGACGCGACGGTGGCATGCGCGCCCGCCGAGCGGAGCATCACGCGCGCGACGACGTCGATCGTCGTTCCCGCCGCCGCGCTCGCGGGCGGATCGAAGAGGACACACGGGGCGCCCGTCGTGACGGCGGCACCCGAGGTGAGGAGCTTGATTTCGGCGCCGTATTCGTCGCTGAGCAATTTCGCGGAGCGATTTTTCGGATCGATTTCGAGAGCGTGCCAGGCGACCGAATACGCACCGATGACATCACCGCCCGAATGCGCGGTCATCGCTCGCGTGACCATCGCGTGCTCCGCGTCCGATCGAAGCTCGAGCAGCGTGGCGTCGTTCGGCCAGCGCGCGAGCCCCGCGGAAAGAAGATCGCGCACGTTGTCGCCCGGCGGCGAAACGAAGCGCGTCTCCGCGATCGCTCTCCGCACGTTCTCGATCGCAGCAGCGTGATCGGCTTCTCCGCGATGCGCGAAACGCCACACGCCTGCCGTCGCGAGACCGCCGAGCAGAAACGCCATCGCAAGCCACAGCCAACGCGATCGATGCGCGCCTCCATGCATCGGAATCTGCGCCGCGAGCGAGCTCGTCGTCGATGGCGTGGCCGAGCGCATCGGCGATGACGCGGATGCAGCCGCGCGATTCGGAAGATCGATGGGCTCGTCATTGAGGGTGGGCGCGATCCCGGGCGCTCCGCGAGGGACCTCGCTGCTCATTCGCGAGAATGCGCCGACGTCTTTGACGGCGATCCCCGCGATCTTCGTCGCGAGCGCGAGGGCGGTTCCGAACGCGCGTGCATTCGGCAAACGCTGCGCGGGATCCTTCGCGAGATTTTCCATGATGAGGCGCGCCACCGACTCGGGGATCCAGCGCGCTCGATCGAAGCTGCGAAGATCCGGCGGCTCGTCGTGCACGTGCTTGATCAAGAGATCCATCGCCGCGTCGCCCTCGAACGGCGTGCGCCCGGCGAGCATTTGATAGGACATCGTCGCGAGCGAATACACGTCGCTCGCCGGAGTCTCGGCCGCGCTCTTCACGCCTTCCGGCGAGATGTAGCGAGGCGTTCCGAAGATGTGTCCCGACGCGGTTTGGATCGACGCGCCGGCGACGTTGCCTTTCGCGATCCCGAAATCGAGCACTTTTACCCAGTCTTCCATCTCCGCGCGACGCACGAGCATCACGTTCTCCGGCTTCAGATCACGGTGAATGATTCCTTGCGCGTGCGCTTCGCCGACGGCATCGCAAATCTGGACGACGATGCCCACCGTGCGATCGAGCGGCATGGCCCCGCCTACCTTCTCGAGCGCGGTCGCGAGCGAGACGCCCTCCAAATATTCCATCACGATGTAGAGCGAGCCGTCGTCGAGCTGTCCTACGAGATACACCTCGACGACATGAGGATGTCGGAGCTTGCTCGCGATCATCGCTTCGCGCTCGAAGCGACGCACGAGCTGCGCATTGCTCGAAAGCTCGCGCAGCAAAATCTTCACGGCAACGTCTCGGCCGATGCTGGCTTGCCGCGCACGATACACGCGTCCCATGCCGCCGACGCCGATCACCTCGGTGAGCCGGATGTCACCGGCGATGACCATTCCCAAATAGGGATCGGCGGGCGGAATCGGCGCTGCCGTCTCGAGCTTCGCGCCGTCCGCCGGGCAGAAGACCGCGTCCGCGTCGAACGTGCTGCCGCAGCGCGGACACGTCTTTTGCGGCGTGGTCCTCACTTGCGGCGATGATAGGCATGCCGGCCGAGCGCCGCCAAGCGCAGCGGCACATATCGGCCGAGCGAAGCTCGCTTACTGCCGGGTCTCAATCACCCGATAGCTCTTCGTCGTCGCGGCGCGTCCGCGTCGAGCAACGGAAAAAGACCGCGCCGTAGAAGTTGGGACCGATCATGTCGAATGCGCGCGACGGGCACGCGCGTGAGACGATCACGTCGAGGCCGGCGATCGTGTCGATCGTCACGTGCACCTTGGTATCGAGAGAGACCGGCGCGCACCTCCAGCGCGTCTTCGAAAACGCCGAAAGCGGACGATCGCCCACGCGGAACACGGGATGTCGCGCAGGCGCGGCGGCGCGCCTTTGGAGACACGCACGCAGCGCATCCTCGCCAGCCATCGCGCCCTTCGGACAGCGATCGAAATCTCCGGCCATGGGTGGGAAGCAGATGTACGCGTCGCCTGCGTCGAGGCTCGACCACGCATCGCCGTCCGTGTCGGCATCGAGCGGATCAGTGAGGGACAACGCGGCGTCCATCTTCATCGGCGCGATCA
>JAICXU010000191.1 GCA_025934595.1 Polyangiaceae bacterium
CGGAGGAATTCCCGTGCATGCGCCTGTCAAAACGAGGGTCGGAGAAAAGGCAACCCAAAGGTTGCAGATTCTCGAAGAGTTCCGCTTGCCACCCGGCTTCGACGCCGCCATGGTCCGAGTGTTCAACACGAACACGTTCTTGGTCGACGCGGGCGCGCTCGCGACGAGCGACATCGAATGGAATTGGTTCGAGGTCGAAAAAAAGGTCGATGACAAACCGGCGATCCAATTCGAGCGGCTCCTGCAAGAGATCACCAGCGCGATGAAAACGGCGTACGTGCGCGTGCCGCGCGAAGGGGCTTCGTCCCGGTTTTTACCGGTCAAAGACGTGGCCGAGCTCGACAAGCGGCGCGACGCGATTTTGGCCGTCGCGCTCTTGCGAGGAATGCTGAACAAGCCCGCCTGAGCGGTGTACGCTTACGTCGAATGACCGAGCAGGCAGACTCCAGTGCCTCGATTCAACGTTCGGCCGATACCGACGCCAAGCTCTCGCGCATCGTCGAGACGCTCGCGGGTGACGCGCGTTTGCAAGTGGATGCCGTGTCGCGTCCGCATCCGCTGCTCGTTCTGATCGCGAAGCCCGACACCGCGATCGTCCTGACCCTCGCCTCGGTGTGGGAAAAAAATCGCGAGCTCTTGAAGCCGTTCGCCGATCGCTTTGCGGCGGGAACGGCGGCCGTCGTCTTGCTCGGCACGCCGAAAGGCGAGGACGTCTCGCAAGCGGCTCGCGCGGGGCTCGCGACGCTCCTCTCCGAATCACCGACCGCCGACGAGCTTCATCTCGCGGTGAGCCGCACGCTCGAATTGCTCGACGTTCGCGCGCGCGCGAATAGCTCGGGAAAATGGCTGAGTCGTTATCGTTACGAGCTCGGCGAGCTCTTGAACATCGCGCGTGCGGTCACCACCGAGCGCGACGTGAACAAGCTGCTCGAGCTCATTTTGCAAAAGAGCCGGTTCATCACGGGCGCCGACGCCGGCAGCATCTACGTCGTGGAGAGCGACGAGAAGACGCCGAAGCTCCGCTTCAAGCTCACGCAAAACGAATCGCGTGAGTTCGACTCGCGCGAGTTCGTGATTCCCATGTCGAACCGATCGATCGCGGGAAGCGCGGCGCTCAACAAGAAATCGATCAACATCGCCGACGTCTACGAATTGCCTGCGGGCTCGCCGTTCGGCTTCGACAAAAGCTTCGACGAGAAAATCGGCTACGTGACCAAATCGATGCTCACCGTTCCGCTGATTTCGCAGCGCGACGAGGTCATCGGCGTCATCCAGTTGATCAACAAGAAGAAGAGCCCCGAGTCGCGCCTCCACGGCAAGCAAGACGTCGACGCGCAAGTCATCGCGTTCGACGAGCGCAGTGAGGAATTGCTCGGCATGCTCGCTGCGCAAGCGGGCGTCGCGCTCGAAAACGCGATGCTCTATTCCGAGATCCAGAGCCTCTTCGCCGGCTTCGTATCGGCTAGCGTCGAAGCGATCGAGCAGCGCGATCCAACGACGAGCGGACATTCACGACGCGTCGCCGACCTCACCATCGGTCTCGCGCGCTTCGTCGATTCGGAAGCAAAGGGCGTCTACAGAGACACGAAGTTCACGAACAAGGATCTTCGCGAGCTCGAGTACGCGAGCTTGCTCCACGACTTCGGAAAAATCGGCGTGCGCGAGAAGGTGCTCGTGAAGGCCAAGAAGCTCTTCGACGAAAAGCTCGATTTGATCCGCGCACGATTCGATTTCGTCGCACGAAGCATCGAGGCCGACGTGCTCGCGCGAAAAGTGCGCGCGCTCGAAAAAGGCGCGCCGAAAGCCGAGCTCGATGCGCTCGATCGTGAGCTCGCCGAGCGCCGCGCGGAGCTCGAGGTCACGTTCCAATCCGTGCTCAACGCGAACGAGCCGACCGTGCTCGCCGAAGGCGATTTCAAGAAGATCGAGCAGCTGTCGCGCGAGACCTACCACGACCTTCGCGGCGACGTGCGGCGCCTGCTCGAAGAGGAGGACGTCGTGTCGCTCAGCGTGAAGCGCGGATCGCTCACGCCCGAGGAGTTCGACGAAATCCGGAGCCACGTTTCGCACACGTTCAAATTCCTGTCGCAGATCCCGTGGGGAAAAACGCTGAAGCGCGTTCCTCAAATCGCCGGCTCGCACCACGAGCGCTTGAACGGATCGGGCTATCCGAATCGCCTTCGCGCGGACGAGATCCCCGTGCAATCGAAGATGATGAGCATCGCCGACATCTACGACGCGCTCACCGCGAGCGACCGCCCGTACAAGAAAGCGGTGCCCGTCGAGAAGGCGCTCGACATCTTGGGCTTCGAGGTCAAAGACGGGCACATCGACGCCGAGCTCGTGCGCATTTTTCGTGAAGCGCGCGTCTGGGAAAAGATCGAGCCTTTGCCCAAATCGTCGGTTTTCCGATAGCGTTTGCGCCCATGCGGAGACTCTGGCTCGCAGCAGCCATTCCTCTCACGTCGCTCCTCTTTTTATCCGAGCGCGCTTACGCGCAGGGTGCGCCGCCGACGCCGGGTCCGAATCCATCGCCGCCTTCGTCTGCGCCGCCGTCCCCTCCTGCGACCTCCGCGCCGCCGACTTGGTCGACCTCACCGACGTCGACGAGCGGCAGCGATCTCTTGCCCGCGGATGCCGCGTCTTCTGCGCCCGCGACCACGGCGCACGATGCCGCGCTCGAAGCGCGTCTCACCGATCTCGAGGCGCGGCTCAAAGACGACGAAGAAAAAATGCGCCATGAGGATCGCGAAGGCTGGTTGGAACGGCACGCGAAGATCTCCGGCTACGTACAACCGCAGCTGATTTTGCAGGTGTTCAACGCCGCGGCGTCGCCGAACAATCAACCCGGGCTGCCCGCAGGGATCGGCTCGAACGACACGACGGCGACACCGGCCGGCACGACGACGAACCCCGATCTGTTTCGCCTTCGACGCGCGCGTTTGAAGATGGAGCTTTCGCCCGACGAGTACTCGAAGGTCGTCTTCGAGATCGACCCGAACCTCGGCGCGGGCGCGTCGACGATCGCGCGCAACATCGAAGCGGTGGGCATCGCGAGATGGTGCAAGGATTGGAGTTGGTACACCGAGCTCGGCATGGGCATCTTCAAGGTGCCCTTCGATTTCGAAATCCTGCAGCACCAGGTCGAGCGTCCGTTCATCGAGCGCAGCTGGGGCGAGCAAAACATGTTTCCCGGCGAGTTCGACGAGGGGATTCACGAGACCACGTACGGCTTCGAGAAAAAGCTTCGAATCGATTTCGCGGTCGTCAACGGAACCATGATCAACGAGCCGAATTTTTCGGTCGTTCCCGATCTCAACAAAGGCAAGGACGTCGTCGGTCGCGCGTTCGTCGATCTCGGTCCCGTCGATGCGGGCGTCGGCGCGTATTACGGCCAAGGCGCGGAGGTCGACGCGACCGCGCTCAAATTCAAACAGTACCCGCGATGGGCGGGAAACATCCACGCGGGCTTTCATCACGAGCTCGTGAAGGCGCTCGGCAAGACGAAGGTGTATGGCGAGATCGCGCTCGCGAAGAACATGGACCGCGGTCTCAATTACAAGATGGGCCTCGGACCGCCGGCGATCCCCGCCGACGTCGTGAACGGATTCTTGCAAGACCACGACGAGCGCAGCCTCTTCATTCGCCTCGAGCAGGACGTCACCCGCTGGGTGACGCTCGGCATTCGCTATGATTTTTACTCACCCGACACCGCGCAGAAAAACGACGGGCGCGACACGTATTCGTTCGTAGGCGCCGTGCACTTCACGAATTGGCTGCAGTGGATGCTCGAGTTCGATCACGCGATCGACAACGTGCACGCGGCCGGCGCACAGGCGCCGTCGAAGCAAATCGAGACGCTCTCGAACGTGCTGCAGGCGCGTTTCTGAAATTCGAAAAACGCGTTACGCCGCGATCGCATGACGCGTGCACACGGCGTCGAGCATCGTGTGGAGCGCGGCCAGGATTTTTTCGACGGCGCGATTGGCCCGCGACGCATTTTCGTCCGTGAGATGCGCTTCGAGCCACGCGCGACCCGTTGCCGCGTGATCTTGGTCCGCTTCGAGATGATCGGTGAAATACCGGTAAACCTCGGCATTTTTCACGCCGTAATGCGCGACGAGCCCTTCGATCTTGGACACGCACACCGCGGGAATTTGCGACTCGTACGCGTAGAGCGCGGCGAGGCCCTCGACCGTGCTCGATTCGCACGCGGATCGAAATGCATCCACCAGCGCTTTCGTCTCCGGCCACGCCTCTTCGGCGATCGCGTCTTCCTTTTTCGCGCCGACGCCTTCCGCGAACTCGAGCCACAGCTCCGGATGATTCGGCGAGCCCGCTTCTTCTTCGATCAAATTCTCGAGCACGATCTTTCGCGTCGCGAGATCTTCAGCGCGCGAATGCACGGCCGACAGGTACGTCGGAAACGCCGCCACGTGCTTGTAATATTGTCGCGCATAACTCTGCAATGCGGCGGTGCCGAGGTCGCCGCGCGACCACGCGCGATAAAATGCGGATCCCAAGAGATGACGTTCGGTGACGATCTGATCGATTCGGTCGACGTGGGTCATGCGCGAAGGCTTATCAGCTTGTGACGGTGCCCGCGAGTGTGGCAACGTAGTCGTCCATGAAGCTCGACGCGACGCTGGCAGCTCTCCTTGCAGGTCTCGCAACGCTCTCCCTGGTTCCGCGCGTCGCTCGCGCCGACGACGAAGGCTCGTGGGTCGATCGCAAACAAACGCTGCCGCCGCTCGTCATCGCGGTCGATGGCGGTCTCGGCTTCGGCCATTACGATTACTCGACGACGGTCGCGACCCCGGCGGGCAACGTCACCGTCGGCCCGTCGGGCTTTGGCGCCGGCATGGACGCGGAAGGGGCGATCGGAATCATCCCGCATTTTACCGCGGGCGCGCGCGTCATCGGGCTCAACTTCGGCGACGACGGCAAGTTCTCGAACGCAGCCGGATACGCCTCGACGTACGACTTGCAGAGCCAATTTCCGCTCTTCAGCGGCGCCGACACCTTTTCCAATCCCGAGCTCTGGGCTCGCTACGAGTTCCTCGACATTCCGAACGTCGAGATCTCGGGCGAAGGTCGCTTCTACCTTCCGTTCGACGCCAACACGCGCTTCGTGTTCATGGCCGGCTTGCCGGTCACCATCCATCTTCCGCAGACACTGCGCGTCGACACCGGCGGCTACTTCGCCATCGGCGGATATTCGGGAACGCTCATTTATTTTCACGCGCCTGCGCAGGTCTGGTTCAACGTGACGGACAAATTGTTCCTCGGTCCTCTCACGGGCCTCAGCGTCGCGACGCTGAATCAAGCGAACACGAATACACAGACGGCGATCAACCTGGGCTTTGGCATCGGTTACACGGTGCTGCCCGAGCTCGACATCAAAGTGCTGCCCATCTACTGGCCGGGAATCAACAACGACAACGGCGTGTCCAACTTCGGTTTCTCCGGCGGCATCGAATACCGCATCGACGCGCTCGCCAATCGCTGATTCGAGCTCATGACGAGGCGCGCGAAAGCCCTAGTTTTCGGCCATTTCCTGTCTGCGGCGATACTTGTATTCTGCAACAATGCTTCAGCTGCTCCCCCTTGGGTCGATCGCAAGCTCACGCTCCCGCGATTGAACGTCGCGATCGACGGCGCGCTTGCCGTCGGTCATTTCGATTTCGGGCCTACGCCCGCCGGTGAAAATTCCGGCACGGGCCCTGCGCTCGATCTCGAAGCGTACATCGGCATCATTCGTCATCTGCAGCTCGGATTCCGCCAAGGCATCCGCCTCACCGACGAAGCGAAAATCTCCCAAGCCGACAACTACGGTCGCATGTACGACCTCCAAGGCTTTCCCAACAGCGGCGACACGTTCGCGAATCCGGAAGCGAACGTTCGCTACCAATTCATCGACACCGACATCTTCGAGCTCGGCGTCGACGGCAGGCTCGTTCTTCCGATTGCGCAAGGATCGCGCTTCGGATTTCTCGCGGGCGCGCCGATCGCGATTCACATCCCGACGATCCTTCGCGTCGACACCGGCGGCTACGTGGGCTTCGGGTTCTACGATCCCACGCTCGTCTACTTCCACATTCCCGCCGATCTGTGGGTGCAGCTCTCGCCGCAATTCTGGCTCGGGCCGGTCACGGGGCTCACCGTGTACAACGTGCGCGCGAGAGGCGTGACGAACGAGCAGACGGACGTGAGCCTCGGCTTCGGTCTCGGCTACCAAGTGACGTCGTGGTTCGACCTGAAGTTTTTGCCGATCGACTGGCCCGCCATCAACCAAGATCGCGGCGTCACGAATTTCGGATTCTCCGGCGGGGTCGAATTGCGGATCGAATAGTCACCAGCCGGAACAAGTCATTCGCAACGCGAGTGACTCGTCGCCGTTGTCGTCCATCATTTGGTAGAGGGTGCCTTCGCGATCGATCGCGATCGATTCGTTCGACGGCGTGCCGGGTACATCGAGGGCTTTCAGCTCGCCGGTGGTTTCGTTGACGAC
>JAICXU010000643.1 GCA_025934595.1 Polyangiaceae bacterium
GGCGAGCAGAACGATCTCGAGCCCGAAAACCGCAAGCTCATCGATGATCTCTTTCGCAAGCTGGACGGCGCGACCCACTACGAGCTGCTCGACGTGCCGCCCGACGCGGACAAGAAACGCATCAAGCGCGCGTATTACGAGCTCGCCGCGCACGTTCACACCGATCGCTTCTTCCGGAAAAATCTCGGCTCGTACAAAGCGAAAATGGAGGCGATTTTCGCGAAGATCACGCTTGCGCACGACGTGCTCACGTCGAAGGAAAAAAGGCCCGAGTACGACACCTACCTCGGCGCGCGGGCGAGCGCGCGACGCATCGAATCGATGTCGGACCTGCAAGCGGTGCGAGCGCCGAAGTCGCCCGCGGTCGAAGCGCCCTCCGCGTCCGCCCCCATCCCGGCGCCGAGGATGGTCGGTTTGAAAGAGCGCCGCGAGGTGCTCGCGCGGCGTCTCGCCGGAGGATCGAAGCGTCCGGTCGTCGCGATCTCGCATCCGCCGGCGTCCGCGCCGACGATCTCCGGGCGGCCCGAGCCCGCGAAAGATCCGGATGCCTTGAAGCGTCTCTTCGAGGAGCGTCTCTCGCAAGCGCGCACCCTGCAGGCGAGAAAGCACGTGGAAGCGGGAGACGACGCGATGTCGCGAGGAGACGTCGTTTCGGCGGCGACCTCGTACAAGACGGCTCTGAGCTTCACGCCCGAAGATGCGGAGGCGACGCGAAAGCTCTCCGAGGTCACGGATGCCGCGGCGACCGCCCTCGCCGACGCCTATCGAAAGCAAGCGCTTTACGAAGAGAAGAACGTGCAGTGGGTCGAGGCCGCGCGCTCGTGGTCGCGCCTCGCGAAGCTCCTTCCGAACGATCTCGACACGCAGGATTCAGCGGCAAAAGCGATCGTTCAGGCGAACGGAGATCTTCACGAAGCAGCGCTGTTCGGCCAGCGCGCGGTGAACGGCGGACCCGACGTCGGCCGGTATCGCAAGACGCTCGGCACCGTGTATCTGGCCGCAGGCCTGAAAAAAAACGCCCGGCGCGAGCTGGAGGCCGCCGCGCGCATTTTGCCCGACGATGATACTATCCAAGATCTCTTGAAGCGCGCCCTCTGACTCGCATTGAAAATCTCATGGAGAAGGTGCCCATGGACAGGGTAATTGGTATCGACCTCGGGACCACGAATTCGTGCGTCGCGTTCGTCGACAACGGCACGCCGGTCGTCATTCCGAACCGCGGCGGCTACAAAACGACGCCGTCGATGGTGGCCGTCACCGAAGCGGGCAAGCGCCTCGTCGGGCACATCGCGAAGCGGCAAGCGATCACGAACGCGGAAAATACCGTGTCCGCCGCGAAGCGGCTCATCGGCCGGAAGTGGACCTCGCCGCAAGTGAAGAACGCGGTGGCGACGTCGAGCTACCGAATCATCGAAGGCCCCCATCACGACGTGCGCATCGCGCTCCGCGACAAGGATCACTCCGTTCCCGAAATCAGCGCGATGATCCTGCAAGAGATGCGCGTCATCGCCGAAGATCATCTCGGCGGCGCGGTGCAGAAGGCCGTCATCACGGTTCCCGCTTACTTCAACGACAACCAGCGCCAGGCCACGAAGGATGCCGGCGAGATCGCGGGGCTCGACGTCATTCGCATCATCAACGAGCCCACCGCCGCGGCCCTCTCCTACGGCTTCGGACGCAACGTCGAAAAGACCGTCGCCGTCTACGACTTCGGCGGCGGCACGTTCGACATCTCGATCCTCGAGATCGGTCAGAACGGCGTCTTCAAGGTCATCGCCACCGCCGGCGACACGTTCCTCGGCGGCGAAGACGTCGACGCGCGCATCATCGACTGGCTCGTCTCGAACTTCCGCGAAGAGAACGGCATCGATCTCCGCCAAGACCGCATGGCCCTCCAGCGTCTGCGCGACGCGGCGGAAAAAGCCAAATGCGATCTTTCGGGCGTGAAAGAGACCGAGGTGAACCTTCCCTTCATCATCTCCTCGGGTCGCAACGAAGCGCTGCATCTGCAGCGAAGCCTCACGCGCGCGACGCTCGAGGAGCTCGCCGGCGATCTCGTCGAGCGCACCATCGACATCTGCCAGCAGACGCTCGAAGACGCGCGCCTCGACAAGGACGAGATCGAGGAAGTGATCCTGGTCGGAGGCATGACGCGCATGCCGAAGATCCAGCAAGCGGTCGCGGCGTTCTTCGAGCGCGAGCCCTGCAAAGGCGTCCATCCCGACGAGGTCGTCGCTCTCGGCGCCGCCATCCAAGGCGCTGCGCTCGTCGCCACCGATCAAAAGCAGCAGATGATCTTGCTCGACGTGACGCCGCATCCGCTCGGCATCATGACGGTCGGCAACGTGTTCGAGGAGCTCATTCCGCAGAACACGACCGTGCCCACGAGCCGCCAGAAAATTTTCACGACGAGCCGCGACAATCAGACGGCAGTGAAGATCCTCGTCATGCAAGGAAACGCGGAAAAAGCCGAGGAAAACGAGTTTTTGGGCGAGTTCATTTTGACGGGATTGCGTCGCGCGCCGAAGGGGCAGATCGAGATCGAGGTCACGTTCGAGATCAACGCCGACGGCATCGTGAGCGTCAAGGCGAAGGATCTCGAGACGAGCAAAGAGCAGACGATCGAGGTCACGGCCACGAGCGGCCTCACGCGCGACGAGATCAAGCAGATGATCCACGACGCGAAAGATCAGATGCTCGACCGGCGCGCATCGGAAGAATTCGAGGGCGCGCGCCAAGAAGCGGAGAAGCTCACCGCCGAAATCGAGAAGCTCTTTCCGATGGTCGAAAAGATCGTCGCCTCGAGCGACTTCGGTCGTGACGCGATCGAAAAGGCGCGCTCCATCGTCGGTCGCGCCAAGATCGCGATCGAACGACGCGACGCAACGGCCGTGAAAGAGCAGATCGAGGGGCTCACGCGCACGCACAAGATGTTCAAAGGGGTCGTCGCGAAGACGCAGTAGCGAGACGCAGTTGGAGAAGCCGTGAGCGACGAGCCCCCCACAAAAAAGCGGCAGATTGCGCCGACGAGGCCGGAAAAGGATCCCACCGCCGGAGAGGTCGCTCGCCGTCCGACGAAGCCGCCGCC
>JAICXU010001067.1 GCA_025934595.1 Polyangiaceae bacterium
AGTGCCCCGCCCCCGTGCAGCGGCTTCGTTGATTCGCGTTCGACGCTCGCACGTCCAAGTTCCACTACATTCGGATCCTCGCATGGCGACGACCAGCTCACGCACGATCTCTTCCTTCGCCATGGCTACGATCGCCATTGCGCTTTTTTCGATCGCGACCGACGCGGCGAGCAGCGGTGCGCCTGCCGCACGATCCCTCGACGATTACCGGCATTTTCGCGTGCTCTCGATCGATCTGGCCGGACGCGCACCGACGCGCGCCGAGCTCGACGCGTTCGAGCAGCCGACGTTCGACGTCGACACGTGGATCGATCGGCACCTCTCGGGACCGGAATACGTCGAGCGCATGACGCGCATCTACATGGACCTTCTTCGCCTCGAGCCGAATCTGAATTTTTCGGCGGCCTCGGCGCAGCTCTATCGCACCGACGTGCTCGGGCCGGACGGCAAACCGGTCCACATTTTTTATCGCGGCGGACAACGTCGATCGCGGGAAGCTACCGACGGCGACTTTTGTTTGTCGCCGGACGAAACCGGGCAAGTGATTCGTCCGATGGCCGCGCCCGTCGGTACGCCGAAAAACGTGTCGCAAAAAATTCTCGACACGTACACGGTGCTCGTCAAACCGTGGTGGCTCTATCGCGATTATCGCGAGGCGAATCCGTCGCAGCGTTACGGCGAAGGATGGGCGCATCCCGATCCGGATTACAAACCCGTCGAAGCGCTCCTCACGGAACCCGACGGAAAGCCGACGACCGCGGTGCGGGTCTGCCGCGAGGAAGCGCAGGTCGCCGACGTCGGTCGCATCATGACGACGGGCCGCACGAAAAATCCGCCCGCCGCCACGAAGCTTCCGGGCGGACGTCCCAAGCCCGCGCCACTCGACAAGCCGTACGCGACGCGACACAAAGGCGAAGCGGTCGCGTGCGATGGACGCATGGGTCTCGACTACGCGAGCGATTGCGGGTGCGGCATCGGCCTCGAGCGCTGCGCGCCGAACAGCGGCAACGGTGACTCGCCCGCATTTTATTATCCGAACCACATGCCGCTCGGTCCGGGCTTGCCGCTCGACGACGTGAAGCAATCGGCGCTCCGCTGGTATCCCTATTGGTGGTCGCGCGAAGCGGTGCACTTCATCAATTATTTGTTCGAGCAGGATCGCGATTTTCGCGAGATGCTGACGGGTCGCGAGACGGTCATCAACGGTCCGCTCGCGCAGTTCTACCGGACGATCCAAAAGTCGAACTGTTGCGGCGCGGAGGTTCCGTTCGGAATGCTCGCCGAGCGCGAGCCGCTCTTCGATTCGAAAAATGTTCCGGCCGATCTCGCGCCGCAAGACGTGGACGAGTGGAAGCTCGTTCCGGATCGCGGAGCGCATGCGGCGGGAATTCTGACGACGCCCATGTTCCTCGAGAAATATGCGTCGGCGCGCGCGCGGGGCGCCGTGCTCTACAACGCGTTCCTCTGCAAAAGCTTCAACGCCGACAAGACGCAGCTCACGCCTTCCTCCGAGCCGAACCTGATGCTGCGGCCCGGTTGCCAGCAATGTCACGCGACGCTCGAGCCGCTCGCCGCCTACTTCGCGCGCGTCGAGGAGACGGAGTGGGTCTACCTGCCCGAGTGGCGCTTCCCGGTGCGCAACCTCCAGTGTCGATTGAATCGACAGAATCGCCTGCCGGGCTATTGCGATCCTTTCTACGATCCG
>JAICXU010000313.1 GCA_025934595.1 Polyangiaceae bacterium
CTGCACGGGCGGACGTCATCGCTCCGTCGTGGTCGCCGAGGCCCTTTCGGGGATCCTCGGCGCCGAAGACGTGGTCGTCATCCACCGCGATCTCGCGCGCGCGGAAACGAAGGACGACGACCGTCCTTCACGACGCGAGCTCTTGGGCGCGTTGACCCCCGCCGCGCCCCCATCGCGCACGACGATCTCCGGCGAGATGCGCGCGGTGAGCACGAAGACGGCGCCCGCCGGATCCGGAGAGAAGAAATGAGCGACATGGCGACCGGCTCGTTCGAGATCGTCAACGCGCTCGGCCTCCACGCGCGCGCGGCCACGAAGCTCGTCATGCTCGCATCGAAGTATCCCTGCGAGGTCGAGCTCGCACGCGGAGAGCAAACGGCGAACGGCAAGAGCGTCATGGGCGTGCTACTTTTGTGCGGTTCGAAGGGCACGATCGTCGACGTGCGCGCGCGCGGAGAGCGCGCCGGAGAATGCGTGAAAGCGATCGGCGAGCTCATTGCCAGCCGCTTCGGAGAGGCAAGCTGATGCCGAAGACTCCGCCCCCGATCAAAACACCGCCGCCGTCGATCAAGACGCCGGCAGCGCCGATGTCGGTACCGCCGCCGCCTTCTTCGGGCGACGCGTCGTTCGAGCGCCGCGTCGTCAAAGGCATCGCCGGGTCGCCTGGCGTGGCCGTCGGCACGGCGCTCGTCATCGGCGAAATGCGTGCAACATACACGCGTCGTCACATCCACACGGTGGAGATGGACCGCGAGCTCGCGCGCGTCCGTGCGGGAGTCGATGGCGCGAAGAAGAGCCTGCGCGAGGTAGCGGCACGTTTCTCGAACGATCAGGCTCCCGCGATCCTCGATGCCTACGTGCTCATGCTCGACGATCCGCTGCTTCACGATCGCATCACGAAAAAAATTCGGATCGAGAAGAAAGGCGCGGAATGGGCCGTCGCATCGGCTTGCGAGGAAATCCTGCGGCTCTTCACGCCGGGGAAAAATGAGCGCGATTCGTACATCAGCGAGCGACGCCATGACGTCGAGTTCGTGTGCGACCGCTTGCTTCGCGCGCTGACGGGAGAGTCGACGGTGGTGCCGCGTCTCGATCGCCCGATGATCCTCATCGCTCGCGATCTCTCGCCGGCCGACACGGCAAGCATGGTGCGTGAGCCCGCGCTCGCATTCGTCACCGAGGTCGGAACGCGCACGAGCCACACGTCGATCATGGCGCGTGCGCTCGAAATTCCCGCTGTCGTCGGCGTCGCCGATGTCCTCAATTCGGTGCGAACGGGAGACACGATCATCGTCGACGGGCTGCGCGGCGAGATCACCGTGCATCCCGAGGAGACGGACGTCGCGAACGCGAACGCACGTTCCGCTCGCTACCTCGCGTTTGCGCGCGGCCTCCTCGAGGCGCGCGAAGAGCCGAGCATCACCGCGTGCGGCTCGCCCGTGACGTTGCGTGCGAACGTGGAGCTTCCCGCCGAAGCCGTGCTCGCGCTCGATCACGGCGCGCAGGGAATCGGGCTCTATCGCACCGAGTTTCTCTACATCGATCGGTCCACGATGCCGACCGAGGACGAGCAATACGAAATCTATCGCAACGTCGTCGAAGCGGTGTCGCCCCATCCCGTCACGCTGCGCACGTTCGACATCGGCGGCGACAAGTTCGCGAGCACGTTCCAGCTGCCCGAGGAGATGAACCCGGCGCTCGGTCTGCGCGCCGTTCGTCTCGCTCTCAGTCAACCCGAAGTCTTCATGACGCAGCTTCGCGCCATGGTGCGAGCGAGCGCGCACGGGGACGTGAAGATCATGGTGCCGATGGTCGCGAGCATCCATGAGCTGCGCGCCGTTCGACGGCTTTTGACGCGCGCGATCGAAGAAGTGCGCGCGCGCGGGTTGCCCTGCGCGAGCTCGATTTTGCTCGGAATGATGGTGGAGGTCCCGGCCGCCGCGGTGATGGCGGACGTGTTTGCGCGCGAGGCGGATTTTTTCAGTCTCGGGACGAACGATCTCATTCAATATGCGCTCGCGATCGATCGGGGCAGTCGGACGCTCGCCCCCCTCGCCTCGCCATTCGATCCGTCGATCTTGCGGCTCGTGCAAATTGTCGCGCGTGCGGCAGCGAGTCACGCCATTCCGGTTTCCCTTTGCGGCGCGATGGCGTCGGACCCGCTCGCCGCCGCATTGCTCCTCGGTCTCGGCGTGCGAGATCTTTCGATGGAAGCGGCGGCGATTCCCGAGATCAAAGCTGCGATCCGCCGCATTTCGATCGAAGAATGCACGGCCGTGGCCGACGAGGCGATCGCTTGCGACAGCGCCGACGCCGTCGAGCAGCTCGTCGCGAAGCACTTCGCGACGCGTTTCTACGATCTCCTCGCCGGCAGTGTCGACGAGGCCTGACTCGTCGCGAAGCTAGACCCGACGAGGCCTGACTCGTCGCGAAGCTAGACTCGACGAGCCCTGAAGATCCCGACGGCACCTGGTTTTCAGGTGATTTCGGACGCGCGCGCGCGAGTAGCTGTGCTAGCGTGCCGCCGCCTTCGCCTGGGACGAGGAAAAAAAACGATGTCTCGCTCGAGCCTGTTTGCGCGTCATGTCTCCGCGCTGCGCATGCGCGCGTCGGCCGCCGCCATTTGCGCCGCGGGTGCTTTTCCTCTCGCCATCGCTGTCGCGTCGTCGATGACGACGGCCTGCACGAACACCACGGACGGCGGTCCGATCAATCAGGTGTGTCCGCCCGGCCCGAATGGTCAGCCCGGCAAATGCCAGACGCACCTCACGCTCCTCCACACGTCCGACATCCACTCCCGGCTTTTTCCTTACGATCTCGAGATCACGCAAGTCGACTCGACGCTCGGCCTCGGCACGATCAACACGATCGAGAACGTCGGCGGCGTCGCTCGACTCTCGTACGTTCTCGGCCGCGAGCGCGCTCGTGCCGACCGCGTGCTCCATCTCGACTCCGGTGATTGTTTCGAAGGCGCGCCGGTCTTCAACTTTTTTTCCGGCGAGCCCGAGGTGCGCGCGCTCAGCTTGATGGGAACCGACGCGGCGACGATCGGCAACCACGAGTTCGATCGTGGCGCGTTCAACGTCACGAACAAGTTCCAGAAGTGGGCGAGCTTCCCCGCCCTCGTCGCAAACTACGATTACAACGACGTCGGCAATCCCGCTTCGCCCGATCTCGGCTCGATCACCGCGCCTTTCGAGGTCTTCAACGTCGAGGGCTTGAAGGTCGGCGTCATCGGCATGGGCAACTTGTCGAGCCTCACGTCGATCTTCGATCAACCGAACCGGCTCGGCGTCACGCCGCTGAACACGGTGCAGACGGCGCAGTTTTACATCGACCTCATTCGTCCGTACGTCGACGTCGTGATCATGCTGACGCACCTCGGCTTGCAAGTCGACGAGGACATGGTGCGCGGCACGACGGGTATCGATCTCGTGCTCGGCGGACACAATCACATCGTCATCAATCCGCCTCAACATCTGCGCGACTGCAGCGCGGATCCCACGGCGCCCGGTTACATCTGGGCCTCGAACCCGAACGAGCCGGTCGATCCGGATCATCCGATTTACGACCCGCGCGATACCGCGCACGCGCACCCCAACATGTTCGAGCGCGCGTGCAAGCCCCGCGACGTCATCATTTCGCACTCGGGTGCGTTTTCGAAATACCTCGGCCGGCTCGACCTCGTGCTCTCGAACGATCCGAACGACATCTCACCGACGGGCGATCCGAAAGACTACGATCCGGTCAACGGCTTCGAGGTCATCTCGAACAGCTACACCGCCTTTCCCATCAACGATCAGATCCCCGAAGATCCGCAGATGGTGCAGATGCTCGAGCCCTATCATCGCGTGCTCGATCGCGCGGCGGACCTCGACATCTTGGTCGGCTTCACGCCGACCGGCGCGAAACGCACGGCGCCGCAGGGCGGTGATTCGCCTCTCGGAAACTTGATCGCCACCGCAATGTGGCTTCGCCTCGGCGTGCAGACCGACTTCTCGCTCACGAACACGACGGGCATCCGCACGGATCTCAACCCGGGCCCGATCACGATCGAGGAGATGTACAACATCTTCCCGTTCGACAACACGATCACCAAAATGCAGCTCTCGGGCTTCGAGGTGCAGGAGCTCTTCGATTTCGTGGCGCGTCGCTCGTCATCGCGCAGCTGCGTCTCGCAGGCGCAAATCGCCGGCGCACGCGTCGTGCTGAATTGCGCGGGATGCACGCGCCCCGACGCCGCGACGCCCTGCAATACGGACGCGGACTGCGGCATCGGCTCCGACGGTTGCAATCTCGCGACGCACCTCTGCGACATTCCCGCGTGCGCGGAGCAGGTGTACGTCGGCGAGAGCACGCGCAACAACGTGCCCGTCGCGTGTCAAAGCGATCAGGACTGTCCCGGACAGACGCAGGGCTCCTGCGATACCGAGCGCACGCACAGTTGTTGGTCGGCCATCGAGCCGACGAACCTCTACGAGCTCGCGACGAGCAACTATCTCGCCGGAGGCGGCTCGGGCTTCCGCGTTCTCCAGCGCAACACGACGCAATTCGACACGCTCATCCAACAGCGCGACGCGCTCGTCGACTACCTCCGCCAAGGCAAGCCTTGCGGATACAAGACGATGAAGAACCCGGACGGCACGCTGTCGCCCGTGTTCAACACACCCGAGGGTCTCAAAGCGTGCTCCACCGACAACGACTGCACGACCGAAGGTGACTTCGTGTGCGCGTGCGCCGGGCACGTCGCGTCGAGCAACACCAACGGCACGTTCAGCTGCAACATGAATTCGGGCGACTCGTGCGATCCGAGCATCGGAAGATGCGTGCGTCGCGACTGCCGCGATCAAGTCGCCACGTTCCACAACGGCGCCTGCACGACATCGCCCATCCCCGACGTTTGCCAGACCGAGCTCGACGCATGCTCGCTCGCCGGCGAGGAGTGCAAGCTCCTTTCCTGCGTCGACGAAACGGTCGGAAACTTCACCGACAACCGTCTGGAGATGCTCGGACGATGAGCCCCGGCAAATTGAGCCGTTTCGTGATTCTCGCAACCGCGACCGGCTGCGCGGCCGTCGCGTGCTCGGGCAGCGGCTATGGCAACCTGCGACCGACGTCGGTCCTCGTCGTGCAGCTCCAGAGCGGCGATCGCGGATCGCCCGCGGCGCGACTTCCCCTCGCGCTCGGCGCGCCCGCGAGCTTCACGGTGCAC
>JAICXU010000147.1 GCA_025934595.1 Polyangiaceae bacterium
ACGCGAAGGCTCGGCGGCGACGCCTTCGAAGAAATTTCGCAGGCCGTCGAGAGCGCGCGCGAAAGCGACATTTTCTCGAAAAATAAAGCGTATTTCGATGCGACGCTCGATCTCGAGCGGGGCTATCTGGATCTCGCGCAAGGTGCGGAGGACCGCGCGCGCGTCGCCATCCCACGCGCGATCGACGTGCTCGAGAAGGGCGGAATGATCCGCGAAGCCGGTCGCGCGATGATCGCGTGGGCCGGCGAGCTCGCTGTGCGAGGCGAGCAAGAATCGACGAGCTGGCTCGCGCGCGCGCAGACGCTCCTCGGCAAGACCGCGACGTGGAGAGACCGCATCCTGCTTCATCGCGGATTCGTCGCGCGCGGTCGTCGCATCGTCGATCGCGCCATGAATGATCCTGCTGCTGCGCGCGTGGAGGCATTCGAGCGCGCGCGCGGCGCGGCGATCTCCGCGATCGCCAATGCCGTCGATCTAGTCGACGCGTCGCTCGCGGCGGCTGCCGTCGAATCCGAGCCTCTCGCTGCTGCGTCGATCACACAAGCCGTCGAACGCGCCAGACATGCGGCGCTCGCCGTTCGCGGCACGAGCACGCCGGCGTTCGTAGGTCTCGATCGCGTCGCGCGCGATCTCGTCGATCTCGTCGGCGGCGCGCTCGTGGAGCGCGAGCGACTTCGCGCGCTCATCGAAGCTTTCTCCGAAATCGATCGCGTCACGAACCCCGCTGATTTACCGGCGATCGTGGCGAGCCTCACCGCGAAGCTCCTCGAGTGCGATCGCGTCGTCGTCGCGATCGAAAAAGGCGATGGCTATGAGCTTGCGCCCTGGGGCCACGGCTCCGAAGACGTCGACATCCCGGCTGCGATCGCACGCGCCAAGCAAGGCGAAGGCGGAGCGATGCCCCGTCGCGTCAGCGAAGCTCCGGGTATGCCGCCACGCGCGGAGAGTCGCACGCGGGGAGGCGAGTTCGTCGTACCGATCCGCGCCGGCATCACCCGTGGCGTCATCTACGCCGACAAGACGCGGCGCGCGGGTCAATTTCGCGAGGAGGATGTCTCGTTCGCGTCGATCGTCGCCGAGTCGTTCGCGCTCGCTCTCGGACGCCTCGATGCGCGCGAGCGGGAAAATGCCATGCACCAAAAGCTCGCCGTCACCATCGATGCGATCCGCGAGGGCGTCGTCGCGTGCGATGGCAAAGGAAACGTGACGGCGGCGAACGCGGCCGCCGCGCGCATGCTGCGCATGGAGCCCTCGGACCTCTTCGGAGCGCGTTTCGATCGCGTGCCGAGCCTGGGTCCTCTCGCCGCGCAGCTCGCGAAGAATCCTCGTCTCGACGGCGCCGTCGTTCGTCTCGCGCATGCGAGCTTCGTCGTGAGCTCGCGTCCTCTCGAATCGGATTCGTCGGGCACCGGGTTCGTCGCCACCCTCGTCGAGCTCGAAAGAGCGCAAAAAATAGCGCAAAAAGTGACCGGAACGCGTGCAAGATACACGTTTCACGACGTCGTCGGCGACAGCCCCGCGCTGCGCACCGCGATGGCGGTCGCGCATCAAGCCACGAGCATCGACGTGAACGTCCTCATCACCGGCGAGAGGGGCACCGGAAAAGAAATCATCGCGCAAGCGATCCACAGCGCCGGACCGCGATCGCAGGAGCCGTTCGTCGGCATCAACTGCGCGGCGCTTCCTCACGATCTCCTCGAAGCCGAGCTCTTCGGCTACGAGCGCGGCGCGTTCACGGGCGCGCGCGCGGAAGGCAACATCGGCAAGTTCGAGCTCGCCGGCGGCGGCACGATCCTGCTCGACGAGATCGGGGACATGCCGCTCGGCATGCAAGCGAAGCTGCTTCGCGTGCTGCAAGAGCGAGTCGTCACGCGTCTCGGTGGCTCGCGCGAAAGGCCCGTCGAAGCGCGCGTCATCGCGACGACCCACCGCGATCTCGAGCAGCTCGTTTCCGAGAGCAAATTCAGGCTCGATTTGTTGTTTCGTTTGCGCGTCCTTTCCATCGAGCTTCCGACGTTGCGCGAGCGGCCGGGCGACATTGCTCTCCTTGCGCAGCACTTCGTGCTTCGCTTCGCGGAGCAACAGGGAAAAGCGGTGCGCGAGATCGCGCCGCCGGTGCTCGATGATCTCACGGCGTACGCATGGCCGGGGAACGTGCGCGAGCTCGCCAACGTGATCGAGGCCGAGGTCAGCCAGCTTGCTCGCGCCGCACGCCACGAAGCTCGCGATTCTTTCGTCGCGCCTCGGCGCGCGCACCTCGCACTGGAGCCTGCCGCCTACCGGCGAGTTTCCGATCCCGTCGCGCATTCCCGCTTCGCTCTTGCCCGGCTCGATGCCGGCATCGGCCGACGGTCCCGTCGTTCCGCTCGCGGAGGTCGAGAAGCGCGCGTTCTTGCACGCGCTCGCGAAGTGTCAGAACAACGTCGCGAAGGCGGCCGAAGCGCTGGGCGTTTCGAAGGTGACGTTCTACGCGAAGCTTCGCGGCTGGCACATGCATCCGAAGGATCGCGAATCCTCGCGCGACGTGGCCTCTCTCGAGGCGCACTCGGCGGCGCGCTCCGAGCAAGACTCCGAGACGCGCATTCGCGAAGACGAGCTTCCGCCGATCACGCGTCGATCTTCCGACGACGGCAACCACTGACGACGAGGAGAAATCCGGCGATCGCGATCCACGCGTCGTCGCGCGAAGCAGGGCGCTGACTTGAAGCGCGAAATGAAGCTGAATTTCCGGCAAATCGGCAGCCACACCCCGTGCTCGTGTCCGGAGGTGCAGAGCCGCCGTCGGCGTCGACGGACCCGTCGAAGCTCGGCCCCGAGACCGCGCACGCGCTGAGGCAACGACACGACGTCGGCGCGGATCCGAGCCGCGCGCAAATCGCACTGGTGCACTGGCTGTCGTCCGTGCACGTGTCGCCGAAGTCGCCCGGCGGCAATCCGTCGAGCGTGCATCTTCCGGGGGCGTCGGGCGACGCCGGACAATCGAACCCCGCGCCGCATTCGTTCGCGCTCGTGCACGAGCCGTTGCAGACGTTCGCGGGCGGAGAGTCTGCGGGATCGGGATCGGCGCCTGCGTCGGGGGTGTCGGCGATGACGCCGCCGATGAACGCGGCGAAGGTGTCGACGCGCGCGTTCTCCGCGAACATCGTGCATCCGGGATCGCCGAACGAAGTGATTCCGACAATCACGTCTCCGCCCGCGCCGGACAAAAGGAGCGGGCCTCCGCTGTCACCGTCGCACGTCATCGAAGGCGAGGGCGTCGTGCGAAATGTGTCCGTGTCGATCGACTGGATGTTGCCGGTGCCGAAACGCTTCACGCCGATCCCGCCGCCATCTTCGGTGATCCCGAATCCAGCCATTTTTACGGTCTTTCCGACATCGCCGGCCGTGAGCGATCCGAGCGCGATCGGCGCGGCGGTCGCCGCGGAATCGAGGACGAGCAGCGCCAGATCGCCGCCGCCATTTCCGCCGTCGTACGTGTCGGGCGTCACGATCTTCGTGACGCTTCGTTCTTCTCCGACCCCCGCTACGTCCGCGCCGAAGAACACCTCGTAAGGAGCTCCCGGTCGCTTGCCGACGAAGCAATGCGCCGCAGTGAGCACGACGCGAGGCGCGACGAGGACGCCGGAGCAAAACGGCGCGAGCGCATCGTTGCAGTGAATGCGTCGCGGACCGACGGCGACGATGGCGGGATCTCCGGTGTCGGCGTCACCGGCGACGATCGCGCTCGCGGCTCGCGTGGCGTGGTCGTCCTCATGGTCGTGCGCCTGGCATCCGAGCGCGATCATCGACGCAGCGGCGACGCATGCGATCGGTTTCACGGTCCGCCGCCGTCTTGCAGCTGCGCGAGCCGTGCCGTCATGCGCGCGATGCGGACGCGCGTCGCATTGGCTTCTTCCGTCGCGCCGCGCTTGTCATCGGCATCGGCCTCGTGCTGCAGCGAAATCAGCTTGTTTTGCAGCATCTGAATCGCGCGCGCGCGTTGCGCGGTCGCCACGTCGTCGTCGAGCGGCGGCGCGATCGTCGGCTGCGGTATCGCGCTGAGCGGCGGCGGCACGACGCCACTCGAAGGCTTGCCGCTGTCGCCTGGCACGGCGATCGGCTGCGGAGCACCGGCGTTGTCCGTCGAGGTCGGCATGCCGACGGGGCCATTCCAATCCGTGCCGTGCATCGGCGCGGAGTCGGAGTCGGAGTCCTCGGGCAGACCGTCGACATGGTGATGTCGATGTGATCGCTCGGTCTGCGCCAGATAAATTCCGAACGCCGCGATGGCCGCGAGGGCCGCGCCCGCCGCGAGCGTCTGCTGGGTGCGCGTCACAGCGCCGCCACTTTCCACGCGCCATTTTCTTGCGTCACGCGCGCGATGATCTTCTTGTCCTTGCCGTCGCTCTTGATGGCGACGTCGACGAGACGAGCGTTCGCATCGCGGCCGTCGGGCCGCGCGCCCGTTGCGCTCACGAATACGAGCCCGTGCGATTTTGCTTCGTCGACCGCGGCCGCGCAGCCTTCGGTCGAAATCTTCTTCGCGAGATCGCCGCCGCTCGTCGACGCGATCGCGCTGCAATTTCCAGCCGAAAGCGCGGCGAAATAATTCGCGGTGGCCTGCTCGGGCGTCACCTCCGGCGTGCTCTTCGAGCAGGCGGTGAAGAGCAAAAAAACGATCGGCGCGCCTCGCATTCTTGCCGAAAGCTTACCTCAAAGCCGCTTCGTCGTGGCTCGTGCCTCCGCTCGGCTCGTGCCTCCGCTCAGTCCTGGCTCGTGCCTCCGCACGAAGGCGCGAACGTGAAGTCGTCGATGCATGCGGAGAACTCGTCGTCGCACCACATGCTCGCGACGCTGTGTCCGTTGCGCACGCATTGGTCGTGATTGTTGCAGTCCGACGTGAGGACCTGGTCGCCCGACGAGCAGTCGGCGCCGCAGCGACCGTAGCAATCGCCGGCCTCGTACACGTACGCTTTGTGATCTTGCGTCGCGCTGGTCCAGCTGCCGTTCACCCAGTACCAGGTCGAGCCGCCCCATCGCGAGCCGACGAGCGAGATGGACGTCGAGTTCGCGCTCCAGTCGTCGTAGCTCCAGTCGTCGTGCGTTGCGTACTGCCAGGTTTGATATTGGCTACAGATGCTCGTGTAGCTGCGATTTTCCTGGCCGAGAACTTGGCGCGTGAGCGGCGCGGAGCTCGGCGTATCGGCCCACAAATCCGCCATGCGCGTCAGGAGCTTCGCTTCGGGCGGAAGCTGGCTCTCCTTGTCGGCGGCCACGTTCGCCGCGATCGCGTGATTGAACGCGGTGAGCACGGTGCGATCGTCGTCGGTGATTTGCGTGTCGCCGCCGTTCGCGCTCGCGAAGCCGTCGAGATCGCCGACCTGGCTCTTCGAGTCGATGAGCGCGGTCAGCGTCATGCCGTCGACGTCGACGGTGACGTCGGTCGCGCCTTGCTCCGTCACGGCCTTGAACTTCACGGTGCGGCTCGCGAGCACGAACTCACCGGCCAGACCGCCGGTGACGGGCGCCATCGTGAGCTCGCCCGTGACGTCTGCGCTGTCGGTCGCCGCGCTCGTTCCCGTCGAGGGCGACGAAGAAGGATCGGCGCTGCCGCTGCATCCGGACAGGACCGCTGCCCACGAAAGCGCACGTACGACGAGGATGCTGGACTTCATGACGGACGACCTCCGCGAGGACGTCATCGCGAAGCGCGTGCCGTGTGGTCTGTGAAGAAATAGCCCTGATTTCAGCGGAAAATCGCGGTCAAATCGTGATCCACCGAGTTCACGAGATGAACTCTGAACTCCGCGTGTTCAATCCTCGAACGATCTGCCTTTCGTGTAGCCTCGAGGTCCACATGACGAAGAACAAGGTCTGGGCGCTGCTCGTCGCGAGCGCGCTGCTCATGGGATGTGGCGGATCGAAGGACAGCGTCACGGCGCGCAGCGCGAACGGCCTCAGCGACGCCGACATCGACGCGGACCCGATCGCGCTGCTTCCCGGTTCCGCGATCGCCGTCGCGAACGTCGACGCGAAAGCGTTCTTCACGAGCCAGACGTTCGGATCCGATGTCGCGAGCCTCGCGGAGAAATATTTTCCGATCGGCGAAGAAGCCGGCTTCGTACCGTCGCGTGACGTCGATCGCGTGGTCGCCGCCACTTATTCGACGCAAGGTCTCGACGTCGCCGCGGTCATCAAGGGACGCTTCGACGCGAAAAAGATCGCCGACGCCGCGGACAAGCACACGCCGATGAAGAGCGGCGGCGCCCTCGTCGCGTCACAATACGCAGGGCGCACGATCTACACGCTCGACAACGCCGGCTTCACCGTGATGACGTCGAATACGGTGCTCGCGGGTACCGAAGCCGGCATTCATCGCGCGCTCGATCGCATCAAGGACGGCAAGAAAGACCGCGCGATCGCGAGCTGGATGATCGACACGATCGAGACGAAAGGCGCGGCATTCGGAGCGGCTGCGGATTTCGCGTCGCAGCCCGTGACGAGCGTCGCCGTCGGCAGCTTGAACATCGCGTGGCTCAAAGGAACGAAGGCGGTGCGGCTCGTCGGCCAATTCAAAGACGGCAGCACCCAGGTCGCCGGCAGCCTCACGTACGACACCGAAGACGATGCGAACGCGGGCGCGAGCGGCTTGAAGCAAATCACGAATCTCGCGAACCTCGCGTCCATCACCGGCATTGTGCCGAAGCTCGAGAACCTCGACATTCACGTCGAAAAAACGAGTGTACAATACAACTTTACCGTGAACGACCAGGGCCTCCGCAACCTCGCCCAGGCCATTCCGAGCCTCGTCCCGCCGCCTTCACAATAAGAAGGATGAAGAGGCCTGGCGCCGCGCCGAAGCAGGGTGCATCTTGAATTCATGGCAGGTGGCGGTCTTCAAAAAGCGGCAGGCGCACTGGCAGCAGCAGACGGCGTCGCGCATATCGCGTTCTTCGCGATGTTCGCGTGGCGCACGGTCGTCGGATCCGGATTCCGCGTGATTCAAGCGCTCTGGGCGTTTCTCGCACTTCTCGGCATGGGAGCGAGCGCGGTCGGCTGGGCGCTCATGCGCGGCAATGCGCGAGGCAAGCTCCATCGGCTCGGCTCTTCGGCGGTCGCAACGTCGACGGCGCTCGCCGCATTTCTTTTGATGGTAGCGTCCAGCTCGGACTCGTGACCGATCTCGTTGTTCATCCCGCCGACAAACCTCTCGAAGGCAGCATCCCCGTACCGACCGACAAAAGCATCGGTCATCG
>JAICXU010000679.1 GCA_025934595.1 Polyangiaceae bacterium
ATGAAGGAGCGCGCGAGCGATATTCACATCGAGCCGGAAGAAAAAGAGACGATCGTCCGGTATCGGATCGACGGCGAGCTTTACGTCGCGCGCCGCGCGCCGCGCGCGTTCATGAACAGCATCGTCAGCCGCATCAAGATCGAGAGCTCGCTCAACATCGCCGAAAAGCGTTTGCCGCAAGACGGCCGCATCACGAAGAAGATCGCCGGAAAGAGCTTCGACATTCGCGTCTCGACCATCCCAACGAGCCGCGCTTACGAGCGCATCGTCATGCGTCTCTTGAACAAGTCTTCGGTCCTTCTCGACTTGCCCGACCTCGGATTTTCCGGACGCGACTATGCGCTGATGGACGGCCTGATTCGCCGACCCGACGGCATCATTCTCGTCACGGGTCCCACCGGCTCCGGAAAAACGACGACGCTCTATGCGTGCTTGAACCGCATCAATCAACCGAACATCAACATCCTCACCGCGGAAGATCCGGTCGAGTACGAGATCGGCGGCATTCATCAAGTGCACGTGCAGCCGAAGATCGGTCTCACGTTCGCATCCGCGCTCCGCGCATTTCTTCGTCAAGATCCCGACGTCGTCATGGTCGGCGAAATTCGCGACAAGGAAACCGTCGACATCGCGATCAATGCATCGCTCACCGGTCACTTGGTGCTCTCCACGATCCACACGAACGACGCGGCGGGCGCCGTCACGCGCATGGTCGACATGGGCGTCGAGCCGTTCTTGATTCGTTCGTCGGTCATCGGAATCTTGGCCCAGCGCCTCGTTCGCGTTTTGTGCCCGCATTGCAAAGAGGCTTATTCTGCCGAGGATTCGGAGCTCGAGGAGCTCGGCCTCACGCCCGATCGCATCCGCGCACGCGAGCGCCGCCGGCTCAATCCGCTCACGCGTTACTATCCGCGCACCGACACCGAGCGCGACATGCTCGACCTCGAGCCAGGCATGCGTCCCACGTTCTACAAACAGAAGGGATGCGATCGCTGCGGCAACACGGGCTTCATGGGTCGCCGCGGCATCTACGAGCTCCTCATCATGGATGACGCCGTCGGTCCGCTCATTTTGAAAAACGCGGACGCGCAGCAGCTTAAGAGAGCTGCGATGGACATGGGGATGGACAGCTTGCGCGATGACGGAGCAAGAAAAGTCTTGCTCGGGTTGACCAGCGTGGAAGAGGTTTTGGCTGCCACGCAAGAAGACGTCGTCGAGACCACGCCGCTCTCGCAGCCTTCGAACGCCATCGCGAGTGCGAGGGCAGGATGACGTCGATGTGTGCCTTCGGCAACGCGCGCCTTCGGCACGCGGGTTCAAGATCGCTGGCGGATCGACTCGTTCCACGAGCCTCACAGAAAGCTGTCGTGTGGCCTCGCGGAGCGAGGCGATACTCGAGCGATCTTGAGCCTGCGTTTTGCGCAGCAAAACGTTTCGCGACAGCGAAGGCGGGGGAGGCTCATTTTTTCGGAGAAAAAATGAGGGGGCCGTCAAGGCCCCGCCAGGGTCAGGCCAGCCGGCGCAGTCGACATGACGATCTCGATGGGGGGCAGCTCTAATGGCCGTCTTCGAGTATCGCGGTCTCGTCTCCGCAACCGGAAAATCCGTGACGGGCGTTCGCGATGCCGATAACCCGAAAGCCCTTCGAGCCGCTCTCAAGAGGGAAGGGATCCTTTTAACGGCAGCCAACGAAGACACCAAAGGCGGGCAGGGCGCTTCGCGCAAGCTCGTGGACTTCGGCGCGATGTTCCGGCGTGTGAACGTCACCGATGTCGCGATGATGACGCGGCAGCTCGCGACGCTCGTCGGTGCCGGCATTCCGCTCGTCGATGCGGTCAGCGCGCTCACCGAGCAGGTCGAGAAACAAGAATTGAAGCGCGTGCTCACGCAGGTGCGCGATCGTTTGAACGAAGGTATCTCGCTCGCGAAGGCGCTCGAGCCGCATCAAAAAGTATTTCCTCCGCTCTACGTGAACATGGTCGCAGCCGGCGAAGCGTCAGGAACGCTCGAGCAAGTGCTCGAACGTCTCGCCGATTTCATGGAAGGCCAGGCGCGCCTTCGGGGAAAAGTGAGCGCGGCGCTGGCGTATCTGGGCCTCATGCTCATCATCGGAAGCTCGCTCATCAGTGTCATGATGGTGGCCGTCGTTCCGAAGGTGACGAGCATCTTCGCGAGCCTCGATCGCGCGCTGCCCTGGTACACGGCGACGCTCATCTTCGTCTCCGCCGTGATCTCGTCCGCGCAAATGGGCGGCTTTCTCTTGATGCTCGGCACGATGGTGTCGGTCCGCAAGGCGATTCAATCGCGGTCGCAAGGACCGCAGACCAAAGAGGAAGCGCTCGCGAAAAAGAGCGTGAGCGGCTGGCTTCTCGTCACGATCGCGCTCGTCGCGGGCATCGGCCTCTCTGCATTTTTCGTCGTCGAGTCGCTCGTCGCGTTCGGCGAAGGGCTCTTCGGCGGATTCGTCGCGGGCATTTTGCTCGCGCGATTCGTCGCGTTCCTCGGCACGCCCCCCGGTCGCCTATGGCGCGACACGCGCCTCTTGAAGCTCCCGATTTTCGGTCCGCTGTTCCGCATGCTCGCCGTCGCGCGTTTCGCCCGCACGCTTGCCACGCTCCTCGAGGCAGGCGTTCCGCTTTTGAAGGCGATGGAGATCGTTCGCAACGTCATCGGCAACGCGAAGCTCGAGAAGACGGTCGAAGAAGCGGCGTCGTCGATCCGCGAAGGCGCGTCGATCGCCGCGCCGCTCAAACGCAGCGGAGATTTCCCGCCCATCGTCACGCACATGATCGCGGTCGGAGAAAAATCAGGACAGCTCGAGACGATGCTCGAGAACGTCGCGAAGGCCTACGACACGCAAGTCGACACGCGCGTGCAGGCGATGACGAGCCTCCTCGAGCCGCTGATGATCGTGTTCATGGGAGGCGCGGTCGGATTCATCGCATTTTC
>JAICXU010000426.1 GCA_025934595.1 Polyangiaceae bacterium
ACGTCGACGATGACTTGATCGACGGGAAGCCCTTCGAGGTTCTTCGTGTTCGCGCCCGGCTCGACGAGCGCACGCACGCTGCGCTTGTCTTCGAGAAGCAGACGCACGACCGCGCTCCCGATGAATCCCGTCGCCCCCGTCACCGCTACCTGCGCCATGTTTTCGTCTCCTCGCGCCGCATCCTAGATCCGCAACGCCGGTCGTATAAGAGGATGAACCGCCAAGCCGCCGAGATCGCCAAGCCAAGATCTGGGTTTTTGCCCTTCGCTCCTTGGCGTCTTGGCGGTTCGTCTTTTTTGGCGCGGGGTGAGTCTTGCATTTGCGAAAGTTTCGTGTACGAAATACTTTTGCAGCTGAAAAAGCGGCAAAACCTCGAGGAAACCGATGCCCACCCCCTTCCGTGAAGAGCACCAGCACTTTCGTCAGACCGTCCGAAAATTCGCCGAGAAGGAGCTCGCTCCGTACGCGGAGGAGTGGGAAAAAGCCGAGATTTTTCCGAACGAGGTGTTCAAGCGCGCGGGTGAGCTCGGTATTTTCGGCGCGCATTATCCGGAAGAAGTCGGGGGCGCCGGCGGCGATTACTGGTTCTCGGTCGCGAAGAGCGAAGAGCTTCCGCGCTGCCTCATGGCCGGCGTGTCGATGGGCCTCTTGGTCCAGGCCGACATGGCGACGCCCGTCATCAACGATCTCGGAACGAAAGAGCAGAAGGCGGAGTTTCTGACGCCCGCGATCAAGGGCGAGAAGATCGCCGCGCTCGGCGTCTCGGAGCCGAACGCAGGAAGCGATGTCGCCGGAATCCAAACGTGGGCGAAGAAAGACGGCGACGACTACATCATCAACGGCGCGAAGACGTACATCACGAACGGTTGCCGCGCGGACTTCGTCACGCTCCTCGTGAAGACGACCCAAGACCAAGGCGCGCACGGCTGCAGCTTCTTCTTGGTTCCCACGAAGACGAAGGGCTTCTCGGTCGCGAAGAAGCTCAAGAAAATCGGCAACCACTCGAGCGACACTGCCGAGCTCGCGTTCGAAGACATGCGCGTGCCGAAGCGTTATCTGCTCGGCGAAGAGAACATGGGCTTCATGTATCTCATGCAGAATTTCCAGAGCGAGCGCATCATCGCGTGCACGAGCGCGTGCGCCGGCGGCTCGTACATGATCGACGAAGCGATCTCCTACGGCCGCGACCGCAAAGCGTTCGGCAAGCCGATCATCAAACGCGAGTACTGGCAGCACAAGTTCGTCGACCTCACCGCGAAGCTCGAAGCGGCGAAGGCTCTCACCTACAAAGGCGCAGAGGCCTACAACGACGACAAGTACGTCCGAAAAGAAAACGTCTCGATGGACACCGTGAAAACCATCAGCCTCGCGAAGATCTTCGTGGGCGACGTGATGACGGAAATCGCGGACCAATGCCTGCAATTTCACGGCGGCGCGGGCTACGTCGAGGAGTATCACATCGCGCGCGCATGGCGTGACCAGCGCCTGTTCCGGATCGGCGGCGGAACGACCGAGACGATGCGCTACTACGTCGCCAAGCTGATGGGCTTGTGAGCTCGCGGCTCGTTCGTCGAGCTTTCCTCGGTTGCTGTCAGTTGTTGAACGGGTGCTGCGCACAGAGGCCCGTGCCGACGATGCCGATTCCGCAGTTGCCGTCCGACGTGCAGCAGATGTCGGCCGATGCGTTGTCGACTTGATCTTGCGTGGGCACCGGACAATTCGCGATCGTTTGCGCGGTGCAAGCTCCGGGGATCGGCGCCGCGTTCGGCGTGCCCGCGTTCGGATCGAACTCTTGCTGAAAGGCGGGGCTCGCCGGGATGATCTTGAAGTTCACGGTTTGCGTGTCGCCGTTCAACGTCGCGATGATTTGGTAGTCGCCTACCGCGCGAAGCTGCGGCTGCGAGATCGGGCTCGTCGGGTCGGCGGGATTCGGCGTGAGGATCGGCGGAGGATCCGGAAACGGGACACCGATGTTGGTCGGCTTCGATGCGAGACCCGGAGCGATCTGCGCGATCAAGAACGGTTTGTAGACCGATGACACGGGGTGGCCGAAGACGTCTTTCACTTTCAGCGTCACGACGAGCGATTCGTCGCTCTTGCCGCTGACGATCGGAATGATCGCGTAGATCGCCGGCGTCTCCGCGGAGTCTTCGTAGAACACGGTCTGCGTCCGATTGCCGGTTTGGTCGGGCGACATGTAGATGCTGCCCGCGAAACCCGTGGAGCTGCACGAAGCAAGCGAGAGACCGACGCCGGCCAACGACACGCAGCAAAGCCGCTTCCAAACGCGCATGCTTTATCCTCGCATCCGCCTCGGGATGCGGTCAAGGCGCACTATTGGCGGTGAGAGACAAGTTGTCGCGCTTTTTTCGTGCGTTTTTCGGCACGAATCGACCGATTTCGAGGATCGGCGCCGACCCGATCCTTCCTGCTCGTCGCGGATGAGGACGCGTGCTAATCGGCCGTGCCTTCTGCGACCTCAGCGGCAAGGCGCGGGAGGTTTCGATGTCGGTATCGAGCATCGCACGAGCACTGGCGCTCTGCTTTTTGGTTTCGTTCGTGTCGCTCGCCTCGGGATGCGCGCAAGAGCGCGATCCCATCAACCGCGTTCAGGCGGGCGCATTCGAAAAAGCATTCTTCGTCGGCCCGGATCTCGAGAAGCCCGACGACGATCCCGAGTTCTACATGCGCACGACCGTCGTCGACGTCGCGTCGGGCGCAGGCTCCGAAGAGCTCTTCACGAGCTCGGACGCGCAACCTCTCGTGCGAATTCGCTGGGAGATCCAGGAGACCGAGCTCCTCGCGCGACTCACGTACGAGCTCATTCAAGACACCGACTACAAAGGCGCGAGCCTGACTCCGAACGGACAGGTGGTCGCGGCCTACACCATCCAATCTCACTTCGACATTCGGCGATCCTACAACCCGACGACGGGCGAAGAGCTGAACGAGATCGAAGAGAACACGACCGACCGCCCTTGGTACGAGCGCCAGTACATGCGCGTCGACTGGTCGCGCAATCTCATCACGAATGCCTACGACCTCGACACGCTCTCCCAGATCGGGATCGACGGCGCGGTCACCTATGATCCGATCGCCTACTACGTCGACGATCCCTCGAGCCCCGACGCTCCCGTCTACGACAAAGAAGGCGGCTACCTCGACGTGACGAACAAGGCATTCGCGGCGCCGCAGGTCATCGGCGATCCGATCGACGGGGATTTTCCCGCATGCTGGCTGCTCGACGAGTTCCCGTGGGGCAACTGCAATCCGAGCGAGATCACGCTGCGACAGTCCTTCAAAAAGGTCACCGACACCGACTACGAGCCGCTCGAATACGACGGCAACATGATGCAGGACTTCGGCTTCTTCACGTCGGATCGGTACGGATACGATCGCCGGTACGGTCTCATCGATCAGAAGTGGCATCGCTTCGCGGACCGCTGGAACATTTGGGAAAGGTCCCATTTCGATCCGGTCGTTTCGTGCGCGACGACCGACACGACGCCGGTCGGTGCCGATCCGCATCGCGATCTCGACGGCGACGGCACCGAAGACGAATGCGCGGTCGTAGGACGCGGATCACGATGCGACGAGTTCAAGGGCGAATGCACGATCCCGATGCGCGATCGCAAAGTGAAGACGATCCCCTGGTACGTGAACGCCGATTTTCCGCCGGAGCTCTTCGCCGGCACGCAAGCGACGCTCGACGGTTGGAGCGAAGCGATCCGCGTGGGCGTCGTCGCTTCGCGTCTCGCAGAATGCCGTCGCACGCACGACTCGAATTGCGAGAGCACGATGGGTTGGCCGGCGCGCTGGGCGGACGATTTTTCACCGCCGCTCGGAAGCGATACGCCCGATCAAGTCGCGAAGATTTTCGTGCTCTGCCACAACCCCGTCGATCCCACGCAAGACGATCCGGCATGCGGCGATCCCACGAAGGCCCCGGGCGGCAAGATTTCGCCGCGCCTCGGAGACCTTCGTTACAACTTCATCAATCTCGTGAACGCCCCGCAGCTGCAAGAGCCGTGGGGAATCATGGTGGACGGCAATGATCCTCTCACGGGTGAGGACGTCGCGGGCAGCGTGAATCAATGGGGAGCCGTGCTCGATCGCGCGGCCGCCACACTGGTAGATCTCATCGATCTCCTCAACGGTCAGATCGACCCGAACGCGTACATCCAGGGTCAGAACGTGACGGCATGGGTGCAAGGCGAGCGCGGAGGTGAGGTGCATGGATTCGGCACGGCGATGTCGATGGACGAGATCGCGTCGCG
>JAICXU010000333.1 GCA_025934595.1 Polyangiaceae bacterium
GACGACGCACCCGGCGCTCCCGCAAGTGAACTACAACGGCGGCCCCGTTCTTCACGCGCCGCACATCATCAACATCACCGTCGACGGCGACGCGCAGCGCGCACAGCTCGAGCAGTTCTCGAGCATCATCACGAAGACGGCGTGGTGGGACGCCGTCCGCGACGGCTACTGCGATTCGAGCGGCGCATGTGTCGGCCAGGGCGACGCCGGCGATCCCGTGCATCTCGCGACGACCGATTTCACGACGACGTCGTTCACCGACTCGTCGCAAGGCGGCGCGGCCACGCTCCAAGACTGGATCACCTCGATGATCAGCGCAGGCAAGTTCCCGGCGCCGGCCACCGACGAGCTCTACGCGATTTACTTCCCGGACAGCTCGTACACCGTCAATCTCGATGGCTCGGACAGCTGCGGCTCGTTCGGCGCTTACCACAACTCGTACACCTACCCGGGCAACGGGACGATCCCGGCGAGCAACGTGCAGTACGCGCTCATGCCGCGATGCGATTCGACGATCGAGACGACGACGCTTTCTGCGAGCCACGAATACATCGAGGCCGCGACCGATCCCGAAGTCGGCGCCGGAACCGCGTTCTACATGCAAGATCAATTGTGGGCGCTCGAAGGCGGCGAAGTCGGCGATTTGTGCGTCGGCCGAAACGACTCGTACACGGAGAGCGGCTTCACCGTGCAGCGGTCGTGGTCGAACAAGGCCGCCAAAGCGAGCCATGATCCGTGCGTTCCCGCGCCGCCCGGCGACGTGTACTTCAACGTCGCGCCATCGTCCGAGCAGCTGTCGGCGAAGGTCGGCGACACGAAGGTCATCACGCTCACGGCGTTCTCGGATGCACCGATCGACAGCTGGGCGCTCAGCGGACGGGACCTCGCGGCACAATTCGGCGGTACCCCTTCGCTCTCGTTCTCGTTCGACAAGACCACGGTGAACAACGGCACGCGGATCCAGATGAGCGTCACCGTGCTTGCTGCACCGCCTGCGCAATTCGGCGGCGCCGCGCTCTACTCGATCTCGTCGAAGAGCGGAACGACGTCGCACAGGTGGCCGGGCGCGATCATCGTTCACTGACGCGCACGACCCTAGACGCGACCAAGCCTGGTCGCTATTTACGCGAAGCTCGGACTATGATGACGGCGGGCTATGTCCGCCGCCGTCCCATCTCCGGATCCGTCGTCGCTTCGCGTGGCGTGCGAGCACGCGTTCGAGTGCGCGGGCTGTCCGCTCATCGACCAGACGTATGCCGAGCAGCTTCGGCTGAAACACGAGCGCGTCGCGGCTGCGTTTGCGAGATACGCGGCGACCTCGCGTATCGAGCCCGTGCTCGGCGCGACACGGATCGAGGGGTATCGCGGGCGCGCGAAGCTCATCGTCTCGAATGACGGAAAAATAGGGCTTTTCGCGAAGAACGGCGGACATCGCGTCGTCGACACTCCGGGTTGCCGCGTGATGACACCCACCATCGCGCGCGTCACCGCGAAGCTCCGTGAGATCGTCCGCGCGGATTCTGCCGCATCCGCGATTCGCGCATTCGATCTCCGCGAAGTGGAAAATCCGACGCCGAAGGTGCTCGTCACGTTCGTGGTCGACAGGCAGACCGCGCCGCCGCATTCGGAGCTGCAGCGCCTCGCCGACGAGCTGCGCGCGAGCGAGCCCGCCGTCGTCGGAGTCGCTGCGAACTTTCGCGAGACCGACGCGCCGCAAGTTCTGGGCGACGTCACGACGCACTTGTCGGGCGCCACGCAAGCGGCCGACGCCCACGGTCGTTCGACCCATCTCGCAACCTATGGATCGTTCGTGCAAGCGCATCGCGATCAAGCCGCGTGCGTACACGATCTCGTTTTGTCGACCACGCGCAAGATCCAGAAGAAGTCGCCGGCGCTTCTCGATCTCTACGGCGGATCCGGTGCGATCGGCCTCGCGCTCGCGAAAGCAGGAGCCGTCGTGGAGCTCGTCGAGTCGTTTCCACCCGCCGTCGAGCGCGCACGCGACGCAGCCAAATCACAAGGCCTCAAGCTTCACGGCACCGCGTCGGACGTCGCGCGAGCGCTGCGCGATTTCAGCGCGAAAAATAGGCGATTCGACGCGGCCATCACGAATCCGCCGCGTCGCGGAATGAGCCCGGATGCGCGCGAGCGTCTCGCCGACATCGGGCCTCCGGTGATCGTGTACGTCTCGTGCGATCCGGAGACGTTGGCGCGTGACCTCGCGCATCTCGCGCTTCGATCGTACGTCGCCGACAAGCTCCAGCCGGTCGACATGATGCCGCTCACCGAAGAAGTGGAGACGGTCGCCACGTTGACGCGTGCGTCGCCTCCGCCCGCTCGCGTCCTTTTCGAGGACGAAGAAATTCTCGCCGTCGCCAAGGAAGGCCACGAGACGATGCACGGGCTCGAGACGCGCGTGCGGAACGAGAACGGGGCCGCGGCTGCGGTCGCGGTGAGCTCGCTCGCGACGACTTCGAGCGGCGTCGTCCTCTTCGTGCGCGATCCTGCGCATGCCGAAACATGGCGCGCGGCTCTCGCCAGGGAGACCGCGACCGTGTCGTTCGTCGCCGCGTGTCGTGGGATCTCTCGGGAAAAAGGCTTGATTTCGCGCCACAAGGGCGATCGCGGCGGCGCGGCTCGCTATCGAAGGCTCACGGTCGCGGGAGGGCACTCCATTCTGCGCGCGGTCGTGAGCGGCGCGGGTGCGGCGCGCGCATCGGACTCGATCGCCAAGACACGTCTCTCGGAAATCGGTCACCCCGTTCTCGGCGATCCGAAAAGCTGCGATCCACGAAGCAATCGATTCTTCGAGGAACGCAACGCCCTCGATCGACCTTTCTTGCACGCGGTGCGAGTGGAGCTCGATCGGCCGGGAAGCGGAACGCGGCTCGTCGTGAGCGCGCCGCTCGCTGGCGATTTGCGCACGACGCTCGAGCGCATGGGAGGCCGCGACGTCGCGCTTCGACTCGAAGAAAAAAATGCGCTCGGTGGGAGCCCGAACGTCACGTCGTGATTCGCATGGCACCGACATCGGTGCAGAGATCGTCGACGAGCTCGTCGAGCTCGCGCTCTCTTCCGGCGGGTGCGCAGATCGTCAAATCCCCGCCTTTTTCCGCGAAAACGACGGCGATCCCTTCGCGCGCTTCGACGATCCCTTTCACGAGGACGACGTCACGCGTCGCGACGCGAACTCCGCGAACGACGAGGCCTTCACCGATGAGCGGTTGCGCGGACGGCACTCGACGTCACCGAATCTGCGAGCGAGCGAGGGGGTCGTCCGTGTCTCGTTCTGCGCGCGCGCGTTTTTCGCGAAGTCGCTCCTGCACGAACTCGACGAGCTTGTCGGCGTAGGACTCGAACGGCGGGCAGGTAATGCCCGTGCCCGACAAAAGCATGTCGGTCGATGACGTGGAATACGAAACGCGCGTCGTCAATGTCTCGAGAAACGCGCGCGGGCTCTTCACGAAGCGATCGATCCCTGGCGTGCGCAAGATCGCTTTCGTGACGTTGGCGGGAATGGATCCGCGCGGCACTCGCTTTCCGCCGGCGCGCGCGAAGATTTCGAAAATCCGTCGCGCGTCGAGCGGGCTCGGATCGACGAGATGGAACGTGCGGCCGGGCGCACGCGCATCTTGTCCGATCGCGTACGCCGCTTTCGCCACGTAATCGGCCGGCACGAGATGCAGCGGAACGTCGCCTTTTCCCGGCAAGGGCAGCGCGACGTCGCCCGGCGACGTCAGCAGCAACAAATTGTGTACATACGGGCCGTCGAAGCGATCGACCTCCCCGGTCGTCGAGTCTCCGACGACCATCGACGGGCGCACGACCACGATGGGAATTTTCTTCATCGCGGCGCGCATCATCCGCTCGCCGCGCGCGCTCGTTTCTTCGACGACGTTGCGAAAACGCTGTCCCTTGTCGAGCTCCTCTTCGCGCACGAGGCCCACGCGGTCCCCGGACACCGCCGCGGTCGAGTGATAGACGAGCGCCTTCAAATCCGAGCAACTCTCGGCCAGCTCGAGGATCTCACGCGCACCGCCGAGATTCGTGTGCTCCGCCGTCTCGCGATCCGCGCCGAGATACGACACGCGCGCGCAATGATGGATGCGATCGACCTCTTTGGCGAGCGACCGCAGCTCCGCGCCCGAGAGCCCGAGATCCATCCATGCGGCGTCGCCTTCGAGCAGATTCACACGCCTTCGGTCGGCGAGCGGCAACGCGTCGTGGGCGGCTGCAGCATCCGCGGCCAGCTTCTCGCGGACGACGGCATGCACGAGCACACCCGGCCGTTTCAAAATCTCTTCGCACATCTTCCGTGCGGAAAAAGACGGGTATCCGGTGAGGAGAATGACCTCTTCGTACCCCTTGCGCATGTTCGTTAGGAAATAGCGCGCAGGCTTGTCGCGCGTCCAGCCTAGTTGCTGCAGTACTGCCCGCCGACGGCGGCGAGCCACGCGCCGACATCGCTATAGCGAAGCGGATTGCAGACGCGTCCCGGCGCCGAGCGGAGCGCGCCTGCGACGCACAAGGACTGCTGGTAGTAGGAGAGGCATTGGCCGGTGCGGACTTGGCTGTCGCATCCAGGCTCATTCGCAGGCGTGCAGCTCGGCGGCGCGCAGCTCTGCGTCGTGCAGTCGGTCGCGCACCCGGTGTCGTGATTGCACGTGCTCGTGACATCGGGCTCGACGCACTTGAAGATGCCCGCGCCTTCGTTGAAGTCGAAGTCGAACTGCGAGAGGCACGTGCCGCAGCTCGGATTCGCGCTGGCCTCGAACGAGAAGAACGCTTGGCACGCGGACGTGTGCGCGCCACCGGCGCACGCGGATGCGATCTCGTCGAGATCTTCGGACGCGCACGCCGTCGACGTCGTCGGCGGTGACGTCGTCACCGATGCGTCGCAGCTTGCGTAGGGTGACGGGCACGTGGAGGTCGACTCGCACGTGCGCGTGTTCACGTCGCAAGTCTCCGCGCCGCA
>JAICXU010001135.1 GCA_025934595.1 Polyangiaceae bacterium
GGCAACGACTACACGTTCCCCGAGCACGCCGCCGACGCGAACGCCGGCGTGGCGCGCGGGCTCGACGGATTCGATGCCGCGACGACGAACGGGCGCGTTTGGTACAAGGACCTCACGGCGCAGTGGTTCCTCACGTCGCGAAAAAAGACGCTTCCGGACGCGGGCGCCGAGATCGTCTTCGGCGATCCGCGAAATCATTTCACCGACACGCGCGGATTTCTCGAGGTCCGCTACGAGCCGAAGCTCACGCGCGATTTGCAGAGCATGTCGCGCGTCGCCATGAACATGTACTCGTTCGACAGCCTCACGAACGACACGTACTACACGGGCAACGACGGCACGCTCCAAGGCGGCGTCGACACCGAGGCGTTTCGCGGCATCTGGGGCACCGCCGAGCAGCGCTTCATTTACGCGCCGTCGCGAGCCGTGCGCGTCACCGTCGGCGGCGATTTTCAGCGTCATTTTCGCGCGGAGCAAACCGGTAACGACGAGACGCACGTGCTCATCAATCGCGACGATCCTTACACGACCGCGGCGGGATACATGATCGGCGACGTGACGCCGGACAAGCATCTCAAGCTCTCGCTCGGATCTCGTTACGACTATCAATCGACGACGACCGAAGGCGCGTTCGATCCGCGCGCCGCGATCATCTTGCGACCGACCGACACGTGGAACGTGAAGCTCATGGGAGGGCGCGCGTTTCGCGCTCCGAGCGTGTACGAGCTGTTCTATTCGACCGACTCGCAAATCCCCGCGCCGGATTTGCATCCCGAGCACATCTCGTCGGGCGAGGTCGAGATCTCACATCGCTTCTCCAACACCGTGACCGCGACGGTCGCCGGATTCACGAACTACGTGACCGACCTCGTCATCCTGCGCGGCAGCGGAAATCCCGGCGATCCGAACTACTATTCCAATTCGACGGCGCCCATTCTGACCGTCGGCGGCGAGGCCGAGATTCGGCGTGAATGGCGACAAGGTTGGATGCTGTCCGCGCAATATTCGTATCAACATTCGCGCTACTTGAACGACGGCGGCGCGCTTCGCGAGGTGCCCAACTCGCCGGAGCATCTCGCGGGCGTCAAAGGCGCGGCGCCGATCATCGGACGTTCGCTCATGATCATGACGCGAGCCTCGTTCGAAGGCCCTCGGTTCGATCGCTTCGATCAGGTCACCGATCCACCGCAATTGAAGACGGATCCCGCGGTCATCTGGGACCTCGTCTTGTCGGGCGAAGCAGAAAAAATCGGGGTGCATTATGCGGTCGGCGTCTACAACATCGCCGACTGGCGATATGCCGAGCCGATCAGCGCGGAGTTCATCGAGCGAACGGCGCTGCAGCCGGGGCGCACGGTGCTCGCTAACGTTTCGGTCAACATCTACTAAGCTTCAGGAATGCTTCGCTTCGCATTTGGCCTCGCGTGCTTTCTCGCCGCGTTCGCATTCGCTTGCTCGTCTTCGAGCTCCGCGCCACTCGTGGCAATGGACACCGCCGCCCTCTGCGACAAGCTCGTGAATCAGTGTAGCGACACGAAGA
>JAICXU010000417.1 GCA_025934595.1 Polyangiaceae bacterium
AAATAAGCTCGTTTTCTATGCGGTCGGGCTCTTCGACGGCGACGGCCAGAACAGGCTCAACACCGATGCACGTGGGGATTTCATCGCGCGCGCGTTCGCGCATCCGCTCGCGACGTCGACGAAGAGCGAGCTGAAAGATCTGCAGATCGGCGGCAGCTTTCGCTACGGGTCGCGCGATCGGCAGGACACGAACTACGATTACAACGCGTTCACGACGCAAGGAAACTACGCGTTCTGGTCTCCGACGTACGCGGGCTCGAAGGGCACGACACGCATCATTCCCGCGGGCTCGCAGGTCGGCGTGGCCGGTGAGCTCCGCGTTCCGTTCTGGAAATTCGACGTGCAGAGCGAGGTCATTTACGTCGACAACGGCACGCGCGAAGCGGTCGACGGATTCCAATCCACGAACACGGAGCGGTACGGCGCCATGCACGGCGCGTCGTACTACGCGTTCCTCGACTTCTGGGCATTCGGCGCGCGCGACATCAACGGGATGCCGGGCTACGAAAATCCGTCGCACGTCGATTTCAAAAAAGCCGACCCGGAGATTCCGCCGCAGGCGCTGCAGCTCCTCGTGAAGTGGGAGCAGATGCTGATGACGTACGAAAGCGCGAGCCGTGCGGGCGCGCCGGATCCGAAGAACATCGACGGCAACATCAAGGTCAACGTCTTCGAGCTCGGGGCGAACTTCTGGGCCACGAAGCACATTCGGCTGACCGCGAACTATGCCTTCGACATGTTCCCCGACTCCGCGCCGACGAGCGCGTCGGCGGCGGGCGGTCCCGTGCAATCTGCAACGAATCGCGCGCAGGCACCCGGCAACACCCTCGGCAAAGGCGTGGACGACTCGGCGCGCGACACCGCGCACACACTGCACGAATTTCTCTTTCGCGTCGCCATCGCGCTTTGATTCGACCGGGGCCTTGACCGCCAAGCCGCCAAGAACACCAAGCAAAGGATCTGGGTCTTTACCCTTCGCGCCTTGGCGGTTCGCCTTTCGTCTAGGTCTAGGCCTAGGTCTTCTTCTAAAACTGCTCCTTCGGCTCGTCGTTGCTCAGGATGTCCACTTGCGGCAACGCTTCTTTCGCGAAGCGATCACGAACTTCGCGCGCGCGCGGCTCGTCGTCGCGCGCGGGCACGGCAATGCCGACGATCAAGCATGCGCCTTTCCAGGCGGGGAATGCGCCGTACGCGGCGACGTACGTCTCGCGCGAAGCGAGGGTCGCCGATTTCACGGTGAGCGCGTCGACCTCGACGATCGATCCCTTCCACAAAAACGCCAGCGGCGCTTCGTGCGTGATGTCGGCGTCGAACATCTCGATCCACGGCGTCGCCCAGTCTTCGAAGCTCTTCATGCATGCGCCCTGCACCGTGTTGTCGGGCACGTGCGTGATGAACCCCGCGACGATCGCGTGGTGATCTTTTCCGTAACGAAATCCGACCGTGCTCGGAACGCCCCAAAATCGCACGCGGGTCCAGCGCGAAGGATCGGGCAAGACGACGTGAATCGAGTTGAGCTTGTCGCTCCGCCAACCCATACCGGCGATCTTCAACTCCTCGAGCGCGGCGGAGTGATCGCTGCCGCCGACACCTCCCTCAGCGGGTTTGCCGTCGTCTTTCGGAGGCGGCGCCGCGGCGACGTGCACGGGGGGAGCGCTGGTCGTGCTCGCGGAGCATCCGGTCGCTCCGGCGAGGGCCCACGCGCCCGCCAAGACACCGCTGAACATTTGCAACGAGCTCCTCATGTTCCAGCGTTTCTCCGGCTCCCCGCAGCGTGACTTCGAATCGAGAGGACTTTGCAACAGTATGACATGGATGCCCTGGTTGGCTGGCGCCCCCCACGAGGCTTGGACCAGAAAATTTCGCGCGAATTCGTGGACGAACCAGGAAGATGGACGGGGCTCTCGCGTATTCGATGGCACATGAATTTTGGGCACGGTCCGTGCTCCTGAATTCTTCTCGAGAGCAACCCCGTGATCCTTTCGACCGTCCGCGCCCGCATCGTCTTTGGCTTCGCCGTGCTGCTCGCAGCCTCGGCAGGCCTGGGCGTCCTGTCGTCGCAGTGGGATTTGGACAGCGCGGAAAGACAAGAGTTTCCGGCGATGCGCGCGCCAGTTCAGCACAAAACGCCGTCGCGGCACGAATCGAGTCCGCTGCCCGCCAGCCCGTCACACGAAACCGGTCAAGAAACCGGAAAAACCGGCGCGGCTTAATCATCACGACGCGCGCGCCGCGCAGATCTCGCGGGATCGGGCGGAGCGGCGTATCGTAGATAGGTGCGAAGGGCGCTCGTCGCGGCGATTGTGGGCTCGGGCCTGGTCGGCCTCGCCGCCACCCGGTGCTCCGTTTATACAGACTCGCTTTTGACGAGCGGCCCCGCCGGAGTCGACGGCGGCGCAGGTATCGGATGGTGGTCCGGCCCCGGCGATCAAGGCTGCTTCAGCGCGCGCTACCCCACGGCTGCGAGCCGCCCAGGCCCCCAAAAAGCGGCCGCCCTTCCGCCCATCTATGTCGCGCTGCGATCGATGCGATTCGGCGGACAAGAGCTCGACGGCGGCTCGAGCCAAACGGCTTGGAAAGACATCGGCTACGACCTCGACTCGAAATGCACGTCGAGCGACACGTGCCTCGGCGATCCCACGAACCCTTCGATTTCGTGCAAGCCCACCGGCCAACAAGTTCCCTATGACGGCAACTACTGCCGCGACAACACGTTCGGTCGCCTCGAGGTCACCGCATCGACGATCCCCGAGCTCGGCGGAAAATACGGATTGAACGACGACGCGTTCAACTGCGCGCTCTGCGTCGGCGACTACAACTTCGTGATCAAAATATCGGACTACAACGGCACCGCCGAAGACGATCACGTTCGCATCGATTTCTATCCGTCGCCCGGTCTCGACACGCCGCTCCCTTGGGATTGTGCGAGCGGCGAATGGAAGAATCATCCGTGCATCACTCCCGATCTCGCGCTGAACGTGCAGGACTCGGTCGTGCCTTCGGGCACCGCCGGTCCGGATCTCGGCGACAGCACCCTCTTCGACGACGCGGGGTACGTGCACGAGGGCTACATCGTCATCACGCTCCCGCCGAGCACGCAGTTCGCATTTCCGGGCAAGCGCCCCGGCGTCGCCACCGCATTTCCGGTGGTGCTCGATCAAGGAATCGTCACCGGAAAGATCACGCACGCCCAAGACGGCACGTGGGCGATCGAAGACGGCACGATCAGCGGTCGTTCCCCGGTGGCCGACATGGTCGAAGGGCTGCGGCTCATCGGGCTTTGCGAGACCGATCCGAACTACGCGCTCATCAACAATTTTCTCACGCAGAACCTCGACGTGCTCGCCGACGGCAACGATGATCCGAACCGCTCGTGCGACGCGCTCTCGCTCGCGGTCGCATTCACGGCGGGACAACAAACGGCGGGCAAGCTCGTGCACGTCGATCCGCTCGTCGAATGCCAAGGCCCCGACACCGACGGCGGCACGGATGGGGGCGCGGACGCCGGCGACGGCGGATGATTCGCATGCTCGTGATGGACTCATGGCGAGCCCGCCCAAGCTGATTCTCGATGCGCGCGATTCACTCGTGCTGAAGGGCGCCGGCATCCTCGCGATCGCGCTCCACAATTATTTCCACTTTCTCTCGCGCGCCGAGCACAACGAATACGATTTTTCGCGGAGCCGCGTGATCGCGCTCGTGGCTTCGCTCCGGGACTATCGTCAGGTCGTCGCCGCGCTGTTCTCGTTCTTCGGACACTTCGGCGTGCAGATTTTCATTTTTCTCTCTGCGTACGGCCTCGCGCTTTCGTATTGGGAGCGCCGCATGTCGTGGTGGGAGTTCATGTGGAGTCGCGCGCGAAAAATTTATCCGATCTTCATCGCCGCGATTTTCATGTGGGCGGTGTTGATCGGCCCGCTGCAAGGTCCGATGGGACCATTCTTGCTTTTGCGCGAGAACGCACGCCCGCTCGTCTTGACGCTTCTCGGCGTCTTGACGCTCGTGCCTGGACACGAGCTGCCGCCGATCGGCCCGTGGTGGTTCATGCCCTTCATCATGCAGGCGTATGCGATCTGGCCGATTTTGCGGGCGATCACGAATCGCTTCGGTGCGCGCGGGCTCGCGGTGACCGGCGTCGCGGGCGTCACCGTCTCGACGCTCCTCATCTATGCGCACATCAATCTTTTCTTCTCGCCGTTCGGTCACATGCCCGAGCTGTGTCTCGGGATCGCCGCGGCGCGCTTCGGATATTTTCCCGGCAAGTGGGAGGCGCTCGCGGGCGTCCTGGTGCTCGCGCTCGGCAATTATTTTTGGTTCCTCTGGCCGCTCACGTTCACGGGCGCGCTTTGC
>JAICXU010000858.1 GCA_025934595.1 Polyangiaceae bacterium
GATCGTCCTCTCGCCGAAAGGTCTCGTCTCGCGCTCCGCATTGCCCGAGCCTCGCACCAAAAATTCCACGCGCGACGGAAATGCCGGCGCCGTCGGAATCGCGATTCCCGCGGGAATTTCCCTGGATGACGCGTCACGCGCGTACGCGGAGGCGGTCTTGAAATCGTGCGCGGGAAACAAAGCGCTCGCCGCGAAGAAGCTCGGCATCGGCCGCAACACTCTCGCGCGGCTCTTGAAGCGTGGCGACGCGGAGTGACATGCGCTAGCGTGCGAGCCCGAATGTTCACCAAGCAATTCGTTCGCGCGCTCTACGATCGTCCGCTCTTGCCGCTCCTCGACGAAGCACGCCGAGTCCATCTCGAAAATCACCCGGCGAACGAGGTGCAGCTCTGCACGCTCCTCAGCGTGAAGACGGGCGGCTGCCCCGAGGACTGCGGCTACTGCTCGCAGTCGTCCCACCACGAGAGCAAGCTCGAGCCGCAGAAGATGCTCGACGTGAAGGAAGTGATCGCGAGCGCGCGCCGCGCGAAAGAGCTCGGCTCGACGCGCTTTTGCATGGGCGCGGCGTGGCGCGAGGTGAAGGACGGTCCCGCGTTCGACAAAGTCGTCGACATGGTGAAGGGCGTGAAAGAGATGGGCATGGAAGCGTGCGTGACGCTCGGCATGCTCACGGAGGCGCAAGCGAAGAAGCTGAAAGACGCGGGGCTCGACGCGTACAATCACAACCTCGACACGAGCCGCGAGCACTATCGATCGATCGTAAAAACAAGGACATTCGACGATCGGCTGCGCACGCTCGAAAACGTCCGCAAGGCCGGCATCACCGTTTGCTCGGGCGGCATCATCGGCATGGGCGAGAGCGCGGATGATCGCTGCGAGATGCTTCGTACGCTCGCGAATCTCGATCCGCAGCCCGAGAGCGTGCCCATCAACGCGCTCGTGCCGATCGAAGGCACACCGCTCGGTCACATGGCGCCGGTCGATCCGCTCGATCACGTGCGCATGATCGCCGTCGCCCGTATTTTGATGCCGAAGTCGAAGGTGCGACTCTCCGCCGGTCGCACGTCGCTCACGCGCGAAGCGCAGATGCTCTGTCTCCTCGCCGGCGCGAACTCGATCTTCTACGGCGACACGCTGCTCACGACGCCGAACCCCGCCGAAGATCAGGACATGGCGCTCATTCGCGACGCCGGTCTCGTCCCGCTCGCACCCGCGCCCTGAAACGATCTGCCGTCAGTTGTCGCCGCCGCCCTGGGCGAGCGAGCCGAGATTCGTGCACGCGTCGGCGACTCCCGCGTCGCATCCTTTTTTGTAGAGGTCTGCGGCTTTCGCTTTGTCGAGCTCGACGCCTTTGCCGGACTCGTAGAGGAGCCCGAGGTCCAAGCATCCGAACCCGCTGCCGAGATCGCATCCTTTGCGATACGCCTCCGCCGCGCTCGCGGCGTCGGGGCCCGGCCCCTTTGCGGTCTCCGTCAAAAACCCGAGATAGACGCACGAGTCGCCGTCCTCGAGGTCGCAGCCTTTTTTGTATTCCGCGGCCGCACGCTTCAAGTCTTTCGTCGTGCCGTCACCGTTTTCGTAGCGCCGTCCCGCGTGCTGGCACGATCCACCGTCGCCGCGTTGGCAGCCGTCGAGAAACGCCTTCAGCGCACGCGCAGAATTTTTCGGAACACCGACGCCGTTCAAGTAGTTGAAGCCGATCGCTCCGCAGCCGATCGCGTATCCGAGATCGCAGGACTTCTCCATGAAGCCGAGCGACTCCTTGCCGTCGGTAGGGCCCGTGCCGCTGTAAAGAAGAAGGCCCGCGCTGTAGCAACCGTACGAGTCTTTCTTCGTGCAACCTTGCTTGTAGAGCTCGAGGGCGCGCGCGTCGTCTTCGGTCACGCCGAGCCCATTATTGTATAATACACCCATGTACGAGCAGCCGGTGCCTTCGCCGCCGTCGCACGCTTTCGTGTAGAGCGAACGCGCCTTCGCGTAATCGATCGCGACGCCTTGGCCACGCTTGTATTGAAGCGCGAGCGACACGCACGCGGTGAGGCTGCCATCGTCGCACTGCTTCGTGCTCAACGCGATCGCGCGGGCGTAAGCGCGATTCGCGGCGTCGCTCAGGGGCTTCGCGTCGTCGTCGTCCGGGTCGGTCGGCGCTGCATCTGCGTCCGCTTGCGCGTGATGACGATGCTTTTTTCCCGGCTTCGCATCGCCCGCCGCCGTCGCGGCGTCGGACGTGTGAGTCGAAGACGCTGCGTCGGTCGATGCAGCCGGCGAC
>JAICXU010000748.1 GCA_025934595.1 Polyangiaceae bacterium
AAGAGCGGCATCGACCGCGTGGAATTTTTGATCGCGCCGAATCCGGGAGAGGATCCGCGTCCCTTGCGCCGCATCGCGAGCGGCGGAGAATTGTCGCGCGCGCTCCTCGCGATCAAACGAGTGCTCGCGGAGAATGGCCCCTCTGGCCTCTACGTGTTCGACGAGGTCTACGCGGGCGTCGGGGGCGCCGTCGCGGAGGTGATCGGCCGCGCGATCGCCGACGTCGCGAAGCATCGCCAAGTTTTGTGCATCACGCATCTCGCGCAAATCGCCGCGCAGGCCGACGCGCATTTCGTCGTCGACAAATCGGAAGCGAAAGGTCGCACGACGTCGACGGTGCGACGCCTCTCGCAAAAAGAGCGCACCGACGAGGTCGCGCGCATGATCGGCGGCGTGCGCATCAGCGACGCGGCGCGAAAAGCGGCGGCGGAGATGCTGAAGAACTAGATACGAACCGCCAAGCCAAGAACGCAGATGGAAGATCTGCTGTTTTGATCCCCTGACCTACTCGGCGGACTTTGCGCCTTGGCGGTACGCGTTGGGCACGGCGTTACATCGCGAGGATCGAGGCGACGTTCTCGCTCATGCGCAGCGTCCCCGGGCGCTTCGTGAGCACCTCGCAACCGGTGCGCGTGACGAGGATCGTGTGCTCGAATTGGGCGGACAAGGATCCGTCGGCGGTGCGCACGGTCCACTTGTCGGTCGGATCCACGTCGACCTCCCAGCCGCCGATGTTCACCATCGGCTCGATCGTGAAAACCATGCCGGCCTTCATGCGATCGCCCGTGCCGCGTTTTCCATAATGCTTCACTTGCGGAGGCTCGTGGAATTTGCGGCCGATGCCATGTCCCACGAAATCGCGCACCACGCTGCATCCCTGCGCTTCGACGTACTCTTGAATCGCAGCGCCGATGTCGCCGAGGCGCGCGCCTTCTTTCACTTCCGCGATGCCGAGCTCCAGAGCCTTGCGCGCCGTTTCGGTCGCGAGCCGCGCTTCGGCGCTCGGCGTGCCGACGTAAAACGTCGCGGACGTGTCGCCGTGAAAACCTTTGTAGAGAGTCGTGACGTCGACGTTCACGATGTCGCCGTTCTTCAGCACTTCGCTGCCCGGGATGCCGTGACACACGACGTCGTTCACCGACGTGCAAACGCTCTTCGGGAAGCCGTGGTAGTTGAGCGGCGAAGGATACGCGTCGCGGCGCACGGTGTCCTCGTGGACGATCGCGTTGATCTCTTCGGTCGTCATTCCCGCGCGCAATTTTTCGCCGACGAGCATCAGCGTCTCGGCGGCCATGCGACACGACGTGCGAATCGCGTCGACTTCCTTTTGGCTATGAATTTCGATCGGCACGGCTCTTCTCTACTCGAATCGATTAGTTCGAAAACTGGTTGAGAGCCGTAGCATCTCGCGCCGCGCTTGCCACGTTCTTCGCGTCGGGCGAAAGATGAAAGTGCCATTCGCCGTCGCCATCCGGACGCACGAACTCGCGCACGAACACGACGAACATTTTTCCGCCAAGTTGCGTTTGCATCGTGCGCAAAATCCCCGTCGTGGGATTGTTGCCCTGGACGTGCAGCGTGAATGGGTCGTGCGGCGGATTCGCGCCGGAGATTTTTTCGACGACCTTGAACGAGATGTCGTAGCGAGCATCGGCGCCGTCGCCGCGCTCCGTGACCGTATCGACGCGCGCTCGGAGGATGGCGTCGCTCACCTGCGCGCGTTCGCGGAACTTGGGATCGATGCGCGGGTCGAGCGGGGTCTCGAACTCGAGGCCCACGGCCTGCGGCTCGATGGCGTCGTCGAAAAGCTCCGCGCCGTGGCCGGTATAGGCCGGCAAGGGTCGGTCGGGCGTGTGCCCATGGCCGGTCGCATCGCTTCCGCCGCACGCGACGAGCGTGACCAGCAAAGCGGAGCCAAACGCTGGAAATCGCGAAATGAAGCGGGGCGACATCGGGCCTTTCTTACATCATTTTACGGGAAACGCCGTCGAACATGGTAGGAAACCACCCATGAAGCACCTTCGCCAAAAGCTTCGTTCCTCCGCAAGGACGATTACGCCATTTGCTCTGGCCTGCGCCCTCGGCGCCCTCGGCGTCATGAGCTACGCCGAAGCCGCATCGAGCGCGCCCGCCGCGCCTGCCGCCGATCCGGCGCCGCCGACCGTGCCCTCCCTCGCGAACTTCCAAGAAGGCTTCACGTACGGGATGTCGCACCTCGACATCACGCGCGTTTACAATCAAGTCGGCGGCATCTTCGACAAAGAATACAACCCCATTCTCCTGAAGATGCAGCCGGGCGTTCGCATGGAAGCGATGGAGGCCGAGCGCGACAAGAAGAAGGCCGCGTTCGCTGCGAGCCTCATCGAGTTCAAAGACACGCCGCTCGGTTTCGACACGACCGGTCTCGCGGGTGAGTACTCGTACAAGAACCACGAGCTCGTCCAGATCCTGCGCCGCGACTACGGCCGCCGCTTCTTCTTCTATTTCGGCGCGCCGCCGAACGACCACTATTGGAAGATGTACGACGAGATCAAGCTCTGCGACGGTTGCATGTGGGGCAAGAGCTACCAAGAGGCCGTGCAGAAATTGAACGGCAGGCTCGGTGTCGCAGGGCACGCGCGTCCGGCCGATCCCTCGAAGGGTCACA